>NZ_WNJX01000016.1:0-45599 GCF_010892375.1 Granulicatella sp. zg-84
GTTTCCCGTCAAGGCACACTTTGTTTTTCGCCTTGACTAGAAAACCTTTGTTTTTATTGTTTGGTTATTAACCCCGCAAAAGAGAAAGTAATTATCTGTTTTTTTGCACTTTACTTTACAATTGGAGGATTTTTTTATAAAATAATTCACAGATAAATTACTATTTTTAAGATGATTGACACTGAATTTAAAGTATTGTTATGACAAGTGAAAAGATATATCATTCATGATTTTCTTTTATGTTCTATCTATACTGTCTTGATATACTTGTTTTCCATATTTTTTAATAAGAACATAAAATACAGTAATAAAAAGGCATAGATATGTTCCATAAAATATACCTAAATAAACGACATATACGGGTAATTTTGATGTGAGATTCAAATAAAATTCTGTATCAAAAAAGAAAACACTAACACTAATCGTTGTGAATAAAAAAGCACTTAAAATACTTAGTATAAGTGGAATTATTGCTTTTTTGTATAATTTATTTGTCGAGTATCCTAACAATAAATAAATAGAAAATAAATCGTGACTGTCTAATAGATAAGCTTGTATAAAACTATACATCATGGCAACTGATAGAATGATAAACACACTGAGCAAGAGTACTTTAAAACCATTTTGCATACGGTCATATTGTGTTAATATTTTTTGAGTACTTGTTTTATCCAATAAATCAATATTTCCATATGATGAGATGACTTGTTTCACTTTTTCATGTTCTAAAGAATTTTCTGCATTGATTAAAGAAAAACGATACCGTGTTGGTGTATTTTTTAAATGATGTTTTTCGAAAAAATTATTTGATACAACGAAACGATAAGCTCCACCTTTTTCATAAGCATCAAACCATCCTATATTTTGATAAATAATACCTGCAATAGATACATCTATTTTTTTTACCGTAAATAATTTTTGAATATCTTCTTCTGTAAAATATCCATAGGCTGAAGTCTTACAACTTTCTAAAATACCTATCGTTTGTGGTTTGCCAGTCGATAACACGGTATCATGAATATTATTTGGGTCTTGCATAGAGGATAATTTAAATTGCTTACTTACTGAAACATCATCACTTAATGATTGAACAGTATATGGAATAGCAATAATCCATGCTTTCTCTCCTGAGAGCACATCATGAAGAGTATCATTTTGACCAGTTTCTTGAGCCAACCATTTTAAATCTTCTTCTGGATAAGCCGTTAATTGAATATTTAATAAATATTCTGTCTCAAAAAGACGAGATAAAATTTTTTGTTCATTTACATAACGGCGATGCTTTTCTTGAATATACGGTTGTTGAAGTAATTCTTGATTTGCAAATAAATAAGTTTGATTAGGTTCAATATAAAATTTATTATTCTTTGTTTGAATTGACTTGCTTGTCAATGATTTTTGCACATCATATAATAGGTTTTGTTGATGTAAATCACTTAAATAAACACCTTCTTTACCTTTATTATCGTGCCATTTTCCGTCATAAAAAGCTTGTTTGATTGATGTATCTCGAATTGTTGGTACAGGTTGTACTTCATAATCAAATTGTTGTGCCATTCTTCCTACAATGGTTTGATGATTGGCGGTGTCTGTTTCATAATAATATAAGAAAAAATTAGTTAACAATAGCATAATAGCACTTGTAAATACGAATACGGTACCAATATAAATAGATACTTTTTTTGATAAAGGAATTTTTGTTTTAAATGCCTTTCCTTTTTTATGTGCTTTGTCAATGTATGGATTCATTATCAAAAATAAAATAAAAGATAAAAAATAAGCAATTATATAACGTATGCCTTCAGAGAAAAAAATTGTAGTATCTGGAAAAGTTAGCTTTTGATAACTTAAACTTGCTAATAAACATGATGATAGTAAACTTAATACAATACTTATTATTCCTACACATCCTACTAATAAGCTAATTTCTAACTGATACAAATGGTTTAATTTTGTTTGTCCAAGTAACGCATAAATGCGATAGCGTTCTGTGATACTTTTTTTATACGTGTACAATAAAACGATAGTTACAAAAATAACAACAGTCAGTAAAATAATATTAAAGTTTTCTGAAAAACCATAGTGACGTTCTCTGAATACATCAATAGCATCATTTCGATATTGTGCTCCTTCAATATTAAAAAAAGCTAAATTATTAGTTGGAAAAAACGTAGGATGATTTAATACAATAGAATAAACAGACAAGAATATTTTTGAGGTAATCAATGCATTCAAGTCTTCTGATGAAATAATCATTTGAGGTGGTGTATACTGTCTACTTTCCTCTTCTTTTCCTCTTATCCAAAATTGACCATAATCTTTGATGACATCTTCGACTGTCCAAGTTTGATTGGCTAATTGAAAGGTATCATTTTCTTTTACGTGATACAAATTAGCTAAGCTTTCTGTTAATACGGTATGATGTGGTTTTAAATGTATCACATTTTCTTTTCGTAGACTAACTGCATTTGCTTTTTCATTCATGCTACCAATAGCAATAAGATTTTTTTCTTCTTTTTCATTTTGAATATGCCCAACTGTCATGATACCAAAAGGAATGTCTTTTTTTATAGTATTATCTTTATAAATAATATGTGAAAATCCACCATAAATAGCTTCTTTTTCTTTTTGAATTGTCTTTAAATAACTATTTGATAAAACGCATACACAAAAAAGCGTTGCAATAGAAATAGCTAACGCTGTGATAATTGTCCATAACACTTTATTTCGACGATGTAAAATAGCACTTAAAATAAATAGATTTTTTCTCATATAGACAACACCTGCCCATCTTGAATCATTAGTTTCATATCACCTATATTAGCTAATTCTGTATCATGTGTTGCAATAATAACAGTCTCGACAAATTCTTGGAGACATAATTGTATAAGTTCTACTAATTTTTGGGATGTGGCACTATCTAAAGCTCCTGTAGGTTCATCAGCTATCATGACACGTGGTTTTGTGATGAGTGCTCTAGCCAACGCACAACGTTGCTGTTCTCCTCCAGAAATCTCTTGAGGCATTTTGTTTAATAAATGTTCTATACCAAGCATAGATACTATTTTTTTGAAATAAACTTTGTCTAATGTTTTTTTATGAATAAATAAAGGTAACAGAATATTATGTTTTACAGTCATTTCTTTAATTAACTTAAAATCTTGCCATACAAATGACAAAATATCTGTACAATAGAGAAGTCTTTGTTCTGGTTTCATCACACATATATTTTTTTGATTTAACCAAATGGCACCATTTGAGGTTTCTAAATAACCGGCTAATACTTTTAAAAGTGTGCTTTTTCCAGAACCACTTTTTCCAACTAGTGTGACAAGTTGATGTTTCTGTATCGCCAAAGATACATTTTTTAAAATTGTTGTTTTGCCAAAAGAAACGTTAACATTTTCTAATTGATACATATTTTACTACCCCTTTCTTTAATAAAAATACAGATTATATAAAAGGTTTCTTTTATAAATTATTTTTAATGATTATTTAATATTAAAAACGGTATGGTGCTAGAGTATCCCCTACATGCACAAAATCTACATAATATGAAGCGGTACTTGTTCCACCTTTCCACCATGCAAATCCAGAAAGTACTTTTAATTCTGTTGTATTATTTCTCACACCTGTTCTTTCAACATTGCTATTATCATCGTATGTGACATATAATCTTATTTCCATTCTTGCTTCTGTTTGAGTGGATGTCATTTTTGCCATTGCCTGTTTGTCTTCTTCCCCGTGATACAGAAGTACATTTCCTCTAGCCGCATCAACTGAACCGCTTACAGTATACATTAAACCGAAGAATAAAATTATCGATACTAATATTTGTTTTGCTCTCATTTTGTTTCCTCCCTTTTCATAAAGAAACCTCCTATATAACCGAAAACACCATTTTTTAATGATGTTCTAATTGTTGTATATCATATTTTTATATATAAGTCAAGTGATTTTAGATTTTTATATGTGTTTATCATTGTGTGTTCATGATTCAATTAAATAAAATGAGGTAAGTTCTAAATACTAGACTTACCTCGTTTATTCACCCAATCACATGCAATAATTCATATTTATCATTTAAAAAGTCAGTGCTCTTAATGTATGACGTTTTATCTTTTGGCAATATTTTTTGAAATACAATAACACCGTCTTTCAATACAAAAATATTATTTGCTAATAAAAGAGCCTCGTCAATATCGTGTGTGATGAGTAAAGTCGTCAAACCATACTCACGTGCCATATCCATATACCATTGCTGTAATTGTAAGCGTGTCATAGCATCTAACGCACTGAATGGTTCGTCTAATAGGGCAAGTTTGGATTCTGTCATCAATGTTCTAACAAACGCCACTCTTTGACGCATGCCTCCTGATAGCTGACCTGGATACTTATTGATGACACCTTCCAATCCTACTTGCCGTAATAAATTTATTCCTCTCTCTTTGGCAATTTCTTTTTTAACGCCTTTAATTAACATAGGCATCATCACATTATCAATGATTTTTTGATAAGGCAATAACAAATCTTTTTGCTGCATGTAAGCAATTCTTTTGGCTTTTTGATGATAATCTATAAAACCAGAATCTGCTGTTTCTATATTGGCAATCAGATTAAAAAGAGTTGTTTTTCCACTACCACTTTTCCCTAACAAACATGTAATATCATATTCGTTTACTTTAAAATCAATATCTTTTAAAACTTCTTGTTGACCATAATGTTTTGAAATATGGTTAATTTTCAATAAATGCATTTGTAAATCCTGTATTATTTTCTAATGTTTTTTCAAGTAATTTTTGCTCATTTACCCACTGATAGAAAGCGTTCCATCTTTTTGAGTCGATATAGCCCCATTTATGTCCATTATCAATATATTTCGTAGAAAGAAATTTTTGACTTTCTTTTACTAATTTTTCGTCTAATTCTGGTGCTGCTTTTAATAAAATAGTAGCTGCATCATCTGGATGCTCTGCACTATATGTATATCCTTTGGATAGAGCTTGTACAAAACGTTTTACCATGTCGGCTTTATTTTTGATTGTTTCATCATTACTAATCAGTACAGGTGTATAATAATCAAAGACTGGATTTAATTGATTAAAAGCAAGATAATTTGTATCAACACCGTGTTGTTTTGCAGCAATACTGTCCCAACCTTCAAATACCCAAACAGCGTCTATATTTGTTTTTAATGCAGACACAATATCTGTCACTGTTGTAGGAATCATGTTGACTTTACTTGAATCTCCACCATCTTTTTCAACAATATGTTTCATCATAGCTTGTTCAAGTGGCAATCCCCATGTGGCATAGCGTTTACCTTCTAATTTTTTTGGACTATCAATACCCGTTTCTTTCAAGGATAGTATCCCTGATGTATTATGAGAAACAATAGCTGCAATAGCTTTAATTGGAAGTCCCTCTACTAAACTTCCAATAAGAGAATCTTGGAAACCAATACCGAATGCTGCTTTATTACTTGCGACAGTAATCTCTGCTCCGTCTTCTCCAGGTTGAACAATATCAACATCTAAACCTGCGTCTTTAAAATAACCTTTTTCTTTTGCTACATAAATACCTGTATGATTTGTATTTGGTGTCCAGTCCAATACAATGGTTACTTTTTCTAATGCTTCTTCTTTTTTTGTTTCTTCTACTTTTTGTTGTTGGCATGCACACAATATAAACACCATACATGCACATAGTAATTTTGTCATTCTTTTCATTATACTATTCCCCACTCTTTCTTTGATAGTGTAACACCTTCTTTTCAATGAGTGTCACGATGCCAACTAATAACAAGCTGAAAATACTTGTTAACAAAATAACTGCAAACATTTTATCAAAAGCAAATGACTTTCTCACTCGAGTCATATATACACCTAACCCGCTATCGCCACCTAGCCATTCGGATATAACAGCTCCTACAACCGCATAAGACGTTGCTATTTTCAATCCTGTAAAAAAGGCAGGTAACACAAATGGAATTTTGACATATTTCATTTTTTGCCAGTGTGTTGCTTGCATTGTTGTTAATAATGTTAAATAATCGGTATCAATCGACTTTAGTCCTGTAAAGACATTCATTGTCATTGGAAAGAAACAAACGAGGGTGATTAAAATAATTTTTGGCATTAAACCATACCCAAACCATAAAACGAGTAAAGGTGCTAGAGAAATTGTAGGAATTGTTTGTGATAATACTAATATTGGATATAAACTATGCTGTATCCATGTTGAATAGTCCATTAAGAAAGCTAATAGGACACCTAAACATGTACTGATAAACAATCCAATAAGTGCTTCATATAATGTTGTTTGAAAATGTTGTTGTAATAATGAAAAATCTGATAGAAATGCTTGTGTGACTTTTGTAAAACTTGGCAACATAAATTCGGGTACCCACTGCAATCGACTAGCAATTTCCCAAATGATGATGACAGTAACGATAACGCACACACTACTCCATGCAGATAATTTTTTCAATACAGGTTTCACTCCTTTCAATCATAAAAAACCTCGTTTCTTTATGCATAGCAGCACAAAGAAACGAGGTAAATATTCATAAATATACCTTGTTTTTCACAATCCCTACAATCGTACTAACGAACAGGTTCGAAGGGTATCATCTCAGCCATTAAAGGCACCCCTTTGTGTTACAACTTTATCATAATCTAAATTCAAGGAGGTGTCAAATACTATAGATTCATAATCGTTCAGATATATAATTCTTTATCGATATAAATCAATTTACTTAATTATCATTTTTTCTTCAAAAATATCATAAAAACCCTTTAACTTATTTTCTCTATTGTTCATATGCTACGTCATTTAGTTTAACTTCAACGTAATGTTACTACCAATAGGTATTAAACAACTAGGATGGGTATGACCACAATCAAAATTCAATAAAATAGGAATATTTCTATGCCCTACAAATTCATTAATAATATCATTAATAACATCACTATCTTCTCCTATTGTTTCAAATTTTGAGACAATAAGTCCGCCTATTTTATCAAAAACACCATGTAATGCTAGCGTTGTGAAATTTCTATATACCCTACCTAAATCTGTATACACATCTTCTAACAAAAGTATGGTATCTTCTGTTATTTCTGGCATATACTCCGTTCCTATTATTCCTATAATGGTATCTAGATTCCCCCCAATCAATGTACCACTATATTCACCTTCATTGAAAATAATCCACTCATTTTTATTTACTTTTTTGGCTCTTTCATAGTTTTCCCAATTTATCCAGTCATCTGTCCAAATATCTGACATTTGTAATTCTACTGTTCTTTGCTTACTAAAAATCATTGATTTAAAATAAGAATAATTCAATTCATTAAATGGTTCAAACTCTCCAAAATTAGAGATGACACTCTGAGATAGGTAAGTTATACATCCAGTCTTTTTATATAGAGCTAAAGCAAGTGCTGTTGTATCGGAATATCCAATAAAAATAGGTGCTTTCTGTTCAAATAACTCATAGTCTACATACTTCAATATAGAGTTAGAATTATATCCTCCTATAGAAGTCATGATGACATCCACATGAGGAATGAGTTGATTAAATTCTTCAGCTCTGTCTCTTGCTCCTCCAGAAATTTCACCTCTATAGCCTTCTTTTTCGGTTAAATTTCCTTCTACTACAGTAAAACCTTTATTTTTTAAAAATTCTATGCCTCTCTTATATCGTTTTGGATAATGAAACGTTCCTGGATAAGATGGAGAACAAATACCAATTGATTTGATATCTCTTTCATTTTTTACTCTATTGAAAATAATCTTAATAATTCTTTCATCTCCTTTTATAGTGCAGAGTATTTCTCGTGTTCTAAACAAACATCTCCTACTCTCTCATTACTCTAATTAATTGGAGTTGATAATATAGTTCTTTGTTTTTTATATATCTTTTCTTCAAATATTAGAGAAGTTTTATGATTTCGCTAAGTATATCCATGGTCATAAAAATTGTTTTCTATTCCAAATACCCAACATCTATATACCCATAATGAAATTGAGCATGCTTTCGTACAAGTCGAGTAAAACCAAATGTTTCAAAAAGTGTATCTTTGTAATGCGCTTTTATAATCACTTTTTCTTTAGCAACACGTTTTGCTTGTTCTATCCATTCAGTTGTTATGGTTTCTTTATTCGCTAAAGAACTTAAACCTTCTAAATTTTTTGATTCATCAATCGCATAACGAAACATAGGATCGGCATATACAATATCAAATGCCTTATCGTTACACTGCATGAGGTAATCTAAGCTGTGTATACAATGTGTGTTAATACGTTTCATTGCTTGGTTAATAGATGTATGATGTGTATCGTACGTTTTTAAGCCATCCTCAATGATAAAATGGATGAGTGGATTATCTTCCAAAGCAACGACATCGTAGCCAAAATAGCTTAATACAATACTGTCACTAGCTAGTCCCATTGTCGTATCTAAAACACGTTTAGGAGCACTTCCAATTAGCTCAAGTAGAGGCTCTTTTTGTTGTTTAATGCGAATTATGGCTGTATTTGGGTGAAAAAAGAACTGTGATGTTGATGTGGTATACATGAGTTTATCTTTATAAACAACGAGTACATGAGAAAATTGTTGACATAACGATTTCAAGGTCATTTTTTGTCTAGGAAAATATGTTACATCAAATATGTGTGCAATATGTTTAGCTTTTTGATTTAATGTATTCGTTGTTTCAACGGAAGTTGTAATAATAAAAGACATGGATACCTCCTATTTATGATACGCTTGATTATTGATAATTCGATATGCTCTATAAATTTGTTCACTTAATACAACACGTATGAGTTGATGAGGCATTGTAATTCTTCCAAATGAAAAAAGCTCATTAGCTCTTTTTTTGACGTCATCACTTAACCCAAGAGAGCCACCTATAATAAAAGATAACCGACTTTTCCCATGAAGAGCATACTGTTCTATTTTTTCAGCAATCGTTTCAGATGTGACTAATTGTCCTTCTATGGCTAAAGTGATGACAATATCTTGTTCACTAATTTTAGATAGGATACGGTCGCCCTCTTTTTGTTTTACAAGTTCTTTTTCTTTTTCACTCATGTTATCTGGTGTTTTTTCATCGGGTACTTCTATAATGTCAAATTTACAATAGGCTCCTAATCGTTTGCTGTATTCGTCGATAGCTTGTTTTAAATATTTTTCTTTAAGTTTACCCACGGCAATAATTTTTATATTCACTCTGTCATCTCCAATGTTTCTATAAGCAATCGTTCACGTAAAGCATGATGTACAACTGGTGGCACCATAGCTTTTATGTCGCCACCTAATTTATAAAATGTTTTAACGCCACTTGAACTAATGTGAGAATACTCTGGTTTCGTTAATAGAATGACGGTTTCGATATCTTGATTATAACAAGACATGGTTTGTTCATATAATAAATCTGCTGTTTGGCGTACACCTCTTAAAATAGCTATTGCTTGATAATGCTTAGCGACATCAATAAGTAATCCTTTTGTATGTCCAATAACATATACATTGTCTAATGATTGACAAACTTGTTTCACGAGTGTGATACGTTCTTTTGAAGAAAAGGTGTATGTTTTTTGTTCATTTGTTGATACGACAACAATAATCTTATCAAATAACGAAAGTCCTCTTTTTAAAATATCTAAGTGACCATTGGTAATTGGATCAAAACTTCCTGAAAATATTGCTATTTTTTCCATACACTACTCCTTACTCTTTGTCATTCGTGATAACATGATAAAATGTTACAGCAATGGTACCATATTCTTGCCGTTTCCACTGTGATAAACAACCAATAGTAGTTGGTAAATAAATAGATTTGTCCGTTTCACAAACAGCAAGCGTATCTTCTGTTACAATGCCTTGGTCGATTAGCTTTAATAAATCTTGTTCAATCGTTTGTTGTTTATAAGGAGGATCTAAAAAAATAAGATGCACAGGTTTATTGAATTTATACCCTAGTTTTTTACAATCTCCTTTTATTAAGTGAAATTTTTCAGGTTCTTTTGTAATGGCGATATTTTCTTGAATAATGGCTTGTGCTTTTCTATCTTTTTCAAATAATATCGCAAAATCCATACCACGAGATACGGCTTCAATAGATAAACCACCACTTCCACCATATAAATCAAGACAGATACCACCGTCAAAATAAGGACCGATAATATTGAATATAGACTCTTTTACTTTATCTGTTGTTGGTCTTGTAATATCGCCTGCTAATGCTTTGAGATGTCTACCACCATATTCACCAGAAATAATGCGCATATTTTTCTCCTAATCTAGAAAACAGAAGAATTAAGCTAATTCTTCTGTTTTCTCTAAACTTTTTTCAAGTGCATGTTCAAATGTCATATCAATATCTGGTAAGTAGGACATTTCAACAGATCGCACAAAATGTAATTTATTTATTTTTTCCATGACGCTTTCTATTTGCTCGTCGTTGACGTACATGGCAACGTAGTGCATACGTTTTGATGTATAATAAATATGACCGAAACGTTTTAATCCGGTTAAATTACGCAATGAATAAACTTTAACGATAAGTCCTCGTCTTTTTACTTCATTCATGTCTTTCTCCTTACTGTAATTCAATCAATAAATCTCTTGAATCAACCAAATCTTGTTCATGCACATAAATTTGATCTACGACACCACTTTCTTGAGCTTGAATCATGGTTTCCATTTTCATTGATTCTGTCACAACAAGAGGTGTTCCTTTTTCAACTTTATCACCTTTTTGAACAAGTAATTTCACAATCGTTCCCGGCATGGTTGCACCTATTTGTTTACGATTAGACGGTTCTGCTTTCTTACGAACTGAAACTGATTGATTGGCACTTAAATCTTTGATTAAAATTTCACGGTTTTGTCCATTAAAATTAAAGTAAATTGGACGATTCCCGTCTGAATCAGGTTCTCCAATTTGCACAAGACGAATGGACAAAGTTTTACCTTTTTCAATTTCAACAGAAATTTCTTCACCTGCACGCATTCCATGGAAAAATGTAGGTGTATCAATGTGTGACACATCTCCATATTTTTCAGTTGCTTTCATATAGTCTAAAAAAACTTGAGGATACATAATATAACTTAATATATCTTCTTGAGTTGGTTCATAGCCTAATTCTTGACGTAACAAAGCACCTACTTCATCAAAAGAAATTGCCTCTGCTAATAACCCCGGTCTGACGGTAAATGGTTGTTCATCTTTTAAAATAAGTTTTTGTAATGCTTTTGGAAATCCTCCAACGGGTTGCCCTAAATCTCCTTTGAAAAAGGCTCTTACAGAAGCTGGGAAATCAATGTGCTCTCCTTTTTCAAAAATATTATCGACTGTTAATTTATTTTTAAGCATAAATAATGACATATCGCCAACGACCTTTGATGATGGCGTCACTTTGACAATATCTCCAAATAATTGATTGACGTCAGCATACATTTTTTCAACGCTTTCCCACTCTGTGTCATCAATTCCTGTTGCTTTCGCCTGTTGTTGTAAATTGGTGTACTGTCCACCAGGCATTTCGTGTTGATAGACGGCTGTATGTGAGCCAAGTTGGGATTTTGTTTCAAAAGCATCGTAATATTGACGTACGCCCGACCAATAATGATTGATTTTCTCGATATTTTCTAAGGATACATTTGGTACTCTTTCTGTATCGGCTAATCCGTACATTAAAGTACTCATACTTGGTTGGCTTGTTCCACCTGAGAAAGCCCCCATAGAAACATCGACAATATCCACACCTGCTCTGGTTGCTGCAGCATACGTATAAATACCATTGCCACTTGTATCGTGTGTATGTAAGTGAATTGGAATATTGATTTCGTCTTTCAAAGCACTAATCAATGTATAGGCAGCTTGCGGTTTTAATAAACCTGCCATATCTTTAATTGCTAAAATATGTGCCCCACTATTTTGAATGTGTTTAGCAAAATCAATGTAGTAGGCTAAATTATATTTTGGTCTATTCGGATTTAATAAATCTCCTGTATAGCACATTGCCACTTCAGCAACTTTTCCAACATCTCGCACAGCTTGAATACTTTTTTCCATTTGCGGTAGCCAGTTTAAAGAATCAAAAATACGGAAAATATCAATACCATTTTGTGCAGATACTTTAATAAATTCTTCAACGACATTATCTGGATAATTTTGATACCCAACAGCATTAGCTCCACGAATTAACATTTGCAATAGTGTATGTGGCATTTCTTTACGTAATAATGCTAGACGTTCCCACGGATTTTCTAATAAGAAACGATAAGCTGTATCAAAGGTTGCACCACCCCACGCTTCCACAGCAAATAATTCTGGCAAATATTCTTTATAGTATGGTGCGATTTTAACCATATCATGTGTACGCATACGTGTTGCCAATAAACTTTGATGAGCATCTCTAAAAGTAGTATCTGTTAAAAGTAATTCGTGTTGTTCACTAATCCATTTTGCTAGAGCATCTGGACCTTTTGTATCTAAAATATGTTTTGGATAGTCAAAAACAGAACGTTCATGTAATTTTGTTGGTAATAATGCTTGATGATAAGCATGTTTTTCATGTTTTGAAATACCTGCAAACCCATTTACTGTTACATCTCCTAAGTAGTGTAACATTTTATTGCCTCGATTTCTTAATTTTGAAAAGACAAATAGTTCTGGAGTTGTATCAATAAATGTTGTTTTCGCTTCGCCAGTTTCAAAAATCGGATGAGCAACTACATTTTGCATAAAGGCAATATTTGTTTTTACACCACGAATACGAAATTCAACGAGTGCACGTTTCATTTTTGTAATGGCATCTTTAAATGTACGTCCATATGTACAACATTTTACTAACATTGAATCAAAATAAGGTGTTACGACATTTCCTTGGAAACCATTTCCTGCATCTAAACGAATACCGTAACCACCTGGAGAACGATAAGTATTAATACGTCCCGTATCTGGAATAAAGTGATTTTCTGGATCTTCTGTTGTGATACGGCATTGAATGGCAGAACCGTTTAAACAAATATCAGATTGATTTTCAATATGCAAAGCATCATAAATAGTTTCGCCTTGTGCAATTTTTAATTGTGTTTGTACAATATCAAAACCTGTTACTAATTCTGTAATCGTATGTTCTACTTGTACCCTAGGGTTGACTTCGATAAAGTAAAAATCTTCTTGTCCAGTCCATAAAAATTCAACAGTTCCTGCATTTTCATAATGAATAGATTGTAAGAAATCTCGTGCTGCTGTACAAATTTTTTCTCGTATTGTTTCAGTCATAGAGATACATGGAGCTACTTCTACGACTTTTTGATGACGTCTTTGTACAGAACAATCACGTTCAAACAAGTGAACCGCATTCCCATAAGCATCTCCAATCACTTGTACTTCAATATGTTTTGGATTTTCGATATACTTTTCAACGTATACATCACTTGAACCAAATGCAGCTTTTGCTTCTCCTGATGCACGTAAATAATTTTCTTCTACATCATGCGCAGAGCGAACAATACGCATACCACGTCCGCCACCACCTAGTGAAGCTTTAATCATGACAGGATAACCGTACGTTTGTGCAAATGTGTAAATATCATCTAATGACTGTACAGGACCGTCTGTTCCCGGAATGGATTGTAAACCTGCTTTTAAAGCTGCTTCTTTTGCTTTTACTTTATCTCCAAGAATATCTAAATGTTCTGCTTTTGGACCAATAAAAATAATTTGTTCTTCTTCACAACGTCTAGCAAAATGGCTATTTTCAGATAAAAAGCCATAACCAGGATGAATGGCATCAACATTTGCTTTTTTTGCAATTTCTAAAATAGACTCTATATCCAAATAGGCGTCAATCGGACGTTTTCCTTCTCCGACTAAATAAGCTTCGTCAGCTTTAAATCGGTGTACAGAATGCTCATCTTCTTTTGCATAAATAGCTATTGTGCGCATGCCTAATTCATTGGCTGCACGGAAAATACGAATGGCAATTTCACCACGATTGGCAACTAAAATAGTTTTAATTTGTTTCATCATATTTTATAGACTCCCTGTTATTTTTTCTATCATACATTGAAATTTTTAAGACAATACCTATGGAAATAAACGACGCAATCAAACTCGAGCCACCATAACTAATAAAAGGTAAAGTAACACCCGTTAAAGGCGCCATACTTGTCACACCAGCAATATTTAAAGAAATTTGTATCATGAATAAAATGGCAATACCTAATAAAACAAATTTATCAAAAACACGTTTTACGGTTAAACTTCTTTTAAAAATCAAATAAACAAGAATAAATAATAGCACTGTGACGAAAATAACACCAAAAATACCTAATTCTTCTCCAATAATAGATAAAATAAAATCGGTATGAAACTCGGCTAAATAGCCTGTTTTTTGAACGCTATTTCCTAGACCAACGCCCGTTATACCACCACGTGCTAAAGCGTAAAAGGAATTACGAATTTGTCTGGAAGCATCCGCAGAACTATTAAATGGATTTAAAAACACCAAAATACGTAAAACACGATAATCAGACGTTCCTATCGTGTTGGCTAATAACACCACAAAAGAAATCAATGCTGCAAAGCCAATGCCTAACCATTTTAATGCTTTTTTCCAAGGAAATATGCCACTAGACAACCAGATTAAAATCAGTGTTCCTAACATAATAGCAAAACCACCTGTATCGGGTTGTAATAATACGGTTAATAAAATACCTGAATAAACAAGCCCTAGTGTTACTTCTTGATGATGTTGGCACCAAAATTTTATACCTTTACTAGCTTGTTCTGGAATGGGTAACTCTGGTAAGTATCTTCCTTCAGCAAAATAAAAAGCTGTCATCCAAATTAAAATTAATTTAGCAATTTCAAGTGGTTGAAAATTAAAAAGCCCTAAATTCAACCAACCTTTCGCTCCATTAACAGGTGTCCCAAAGAAAAGCAAGCCAATCAAGATAATCATAATCCCACCAGCAAAACGTTTCAGTAGCGTTACATTTGTAAAAAAGCGATATTTAATGGTCATTGTGGCGACACAAATGACTAATCCTAGCGCTAAAAACATAGCTTGTCGTTTCACATAATAAAATGGATCTTGTATCACAATAGATGCTACATAACTTCCTGCTGTATAAACAGACATAATACCAATTACTGATAAAATCATCGCAATCGCAAAAATAAAAATTTCTAGTAATTGACTTTGTTCCAATTTCTTCATTTGTATACTCCTAAGCACTAAAATACCTAGATTATTATACCATAAAACATTGAAAAATACTGTAAATTTATTAAGGAAACTATTTAGTTTGACTTTCAAAGTAACTTCGTTTAAAATAAACGTCATCTTAATAAAAGGAGTTGTATCATGACAAAACAAAAAGGACTATTTTTATTGCGTTTAGCTATTATCTTATCCGGTATAATTGGTTTGGCCTTTTTATTGCCCGATAAATTATATAAATTTACGTACTATACAAATATTTCCAATTTATTGGTCGTCCTATTTTATATGTATCTATTGTATTTAGGTAACAAACCGTATTCACAAACAATATGGCGTTTAAAAGGTGGTATCACGATTTGTATTACTTTAACATTTTTAGTCTATGCTATTTTATTAGCACCAAAAGCAAAACCAGAAGATTTTTATCATATTAAAAATTTTACCTTGCATTATATTGTACCGATTTTAACCATTTTTGATTGGTTAATTAGTGACAAAAAAGGACAATACAAAAAAAGTGATCCTTTTTTATGGACAATTGTTCCTTTAATCTATTGTATTTTTTCACTGATAAAAGGTTTTGTTTTTCATATTCCTATCCCAGAAGAACCACATAGTCCGTATCCTTATTTCTTTATCAATATTGATAAATACGGTTGGAATGGCTTTTTCACTTATTTTACTGCTATTTTAGTTTTATATATTCTTTTAGGCTATATTATGGTTTTTGTCAAACGATTAAAAAAATAAATATCTAAAAAACCGGAGTGTTTGAGTCACTCCGGTTTTTTTATTCTTCACTTAAGTTTAAAACAGCCATAAATGCTTCTTGTGGTACTTCTACACTACCAACTTGTTTCATACGTTTTTTACCTTCTTTTTGTTTCTCAAGAAGCTTTTTACGACGTGATACATCTCCACCGTATAACTTAGCTGTAACGTCTTTTCTAAGTGCTTTAATATTGGTACGAGCTAAAATTTTATTTCCAATTGCTGCTTGAATTGGCACTTCAAATAATTGTCTTGGAATCAATGTTCTTAATTTTTCAACTAGAGCACGTCCTCTATTTTGTGCAAATTCTTTATGCACAATCACACTAAAGGCATCAATCACATCACCATTTAATAAAATATCCATTTTCACAAGGTTACTTGCACGATACCCTATCATATCGTAATCAAGTGATGCATAACCTTTTGTGCTTGATTTTAAATTATCAAAGAAATCAAAAATAATTTCTGATAATGGTAATTCATAAATCACATTCACACGAAACTCATCTAAATAATCCATTGTTACAAATGTTCCACGCTTCCGCTGACAAATTTCCATAACCGCTCCAACATAATCGTTAGTCACCATAATACTTGCTTTTACATAAGGTTCTTCAATACTGTCAATCATCGTTTGGTCTGGCATTGCTGACGGATTATCAACAATCACTTGAGAACCATCTGTTTTATTTACATGATAAATAACAGACGGTGCTGTCGTGATTAAGTCTAAATTGAACTCACGTTCTAAACGTTCCTGAATAACGTCCATGTGCAATAATCCTAAAAATCCCGTACGATAACCAAATCCTAATGCTTGAGATGTTTCAGCCTCAAATTGTAAAGCAGCATCATTTAATTGTAATTTTTCTAAAGCATCACGTAAATCATTATATTTAGAGGAATCTGTTGGATATAATCCACAATAGACCATAGGATTCATTTTACGATAACCAGATAGTGCTTCTTTGGCAGGGTTACTTGCTAAAGTTACCGTATCCCCTACTCGTGTATCTTGAATGGTTTTAATACTTGCTGTAATATACCCAACATCTCCAACCATTAAGTAATCACGTTTAATTGGTTTTGGAGAAAAAATCCCCACTTCTACCACATCAAATTCTTTTCCGTTACTCATTAACTGAATTTTATCACCCGGTCTAACAATTCCATTTTTCACACGAACATTTAAAACAACACCACGATAACTATCGTAGGCAGAGTCAAAAATAAGTGCTTGTAAAGGTGCATCAATATCCCCTTGTGGAGCAGGCACCATACTTACGATTTGTTCCAATATTTCAGGAATACCAATTCCAACTTTTGCACTTGCTAAGACAGCTTCACTGGCATCAATACCGATAACATCTTCAATTTCTGTACGGACACGCTCTGGATCAGCAGCAGGTAAGTCAATTTTGTTAATTACAGGGATAATCTCCAAGTCATTATCTAATGCCAAATAAACATTAGCTAAGGTTTGCGCTTCAATACCTTGTGCAGCATCAACTACTAAAATAGCTCCCTCACAAGCTGCCAAACTACGTGATACTTCATAAGAAAAATCGACGTGTCCAGGAGTGTCGATCAAATGGAAAATATACTCTTCTCCGTCTTGTGCCTTGTATGTTAATTCAACAGCATTTAATTTAATCGTAATCCCACGTTCACGTTCCAAGTCCATAGAATCGAGTAACTGATCTTGCATTTCACGTTCAGCCACTGTGCCTGTTCCTTGCAAAATTCTATCGGCTAATGTTGATTTCCCATGGTCAATATGGGCAATAATCGAAAAATTCCTAATCTTTTTTTGTCGTTCTCTCATGTATTCTTTATGCATATATAACTCACTTTCTTCCTTATTCCATTTGGACAAACGTTATCTGACACATTATATCACAAAATACAAAGAAAAAAACAGTGCTTTACATAGAATAAAGCGAGTTAATTTGCTTAACTCGCTTTAATTTTTTAATTCATATATGTGTTCATTGGATATGTTAAATAACTTGGATCCATCAATTTTTCAGGTGTAATAAATCCTGCCGGAGCCATTAACACTGACGGAATACGATTCACAACAGTTGCGCATGTGTGTGCCACTGTATCTGGTTTACTTACAGAAAAGACCATATTTGGCTCACCAATAATTTCAAAGTCACACATATCTCCTTCGTTTTCACGATATACTTTACCAATACATTCAACTTCTAATTCAATACCTTGATGTGTATGAATAGTGGTCACTGCAGACATCCCAATTGCATGACCTGCTTTAATTGTTTGACCTAATGTTTCTGAATAAATGTCTTCTTCCAATGTAAATGGAACGCTTTTTTGTGAAATATCTTTAATCGTCCAATTCATTTTCGCACAGATTCCTTCTGCTGCATTCCACATGTAAGATGGGAAACTTTCTGCACTTCCGATCTCTTTATCAAAAGTATCTAAATCATAGCCAGCTCCGTGTGCTTTTGCAAGTGCTAATCCATAATCTTCTACATTATAACTAACGGCACCTTTTACTTTTGTAATGTGATTCATACCAGACATCATCAATACAGGCATATTAATCCAGTAAATATCTTGCATACCTGAACCAGTAATTGTGATACCATTTTCTTTGGCAAATCTATCTAAACGATTTGTTTCTGATGGAGCTGTTGTCCAAGGATAAATAGCTTCTTCACATGTTGTAATAACATTAACACCATTTTTAGCACATTGTTCAAAAAATGGATACATATCAGACATATAACTGAAAATTGTCACAATAGCTATGTCTGCATCACAACTATCTAACACAGCTTGTGCATCGGATTGAATCGTTACTCCTGTTTTAAAACCTAATTCAGCAAATTCTCCTAAATCTTGTCCAATAATCTCTGGGTTTGCATCAATGGCACCTACTACTTCTGCTCCATGATCGTATAAGTATTTAATCAATACTTTTGACATTTTACCGCAACCATATTGAATCACTCTAATTTTTTCGTTCATCATAAAAACCTCCTATATCATGTGAAAAAAATCACTTTTTATATTATAATAAAAATATGCTTTTTATCACAAAACATCTTTTTTTGTTATCTTTTACACAAATAGTATAATGTCTATACTAACTATAGAGTCAAGACTTATATTTTAATTGGAGGAAAATATGTATCAAAAAATAAAGATTGGTGAATTTGCTAAGCAAAATCATATTTCTATTCAAACACTTCGTTATTATGAACAAATTGGTTTATTAAAGCCTGCCTATATTGATGATGTATCTAAATATCGCTATTATCACATTTATCAATCATCAATGGTTGATGCAATACACTATTTAAAACAGTTTGATTTTTCTCTTGAGGACATTAAATCAATTTTTTCACATCCAAACAATATAGATATTGTAGATACTCTCATCACAAAGAAACAAAAAGAACTAGAAGAAGTTAAAAAAAGACTTCATCAACAAATGTATGAATTAAGTTCGTTTCGTGAAAGTTTACATGTATATCAAGACAAACGGTATAAAACGGATATTGAAATAATCACATTACCAAAACGACATATTACACTTTTTCCTTGTCATAAAAATATTTATGATATGACGACTGAAGAATATGAACATACTTTACGTCGCTTTAAACAAAGTTTTGTTGAACAAGAACAAATTGATAATAGTTTATTTTATCGAATTGGTTCTATTATCAAAAAAGATTCTTTTGAACACTCTCATTTTGTATCGCATACATTATTTGCTGTAATGCCTACATCTTCTCAGCATACGACAGATTTAGAAGAAACAACTTATGCTATTTTCTATTGTCAATCTTTTGAAGACGAAATTCAAATGCTTCCTATTTTTAGAAAAAAATTAGATACATTAGGTTATAAAATAACGGGAAATTATATTTGTGAAGTCATTTTTGAAACATTTCAAACAGATTTATCTCCAAGACAATTATTTATTCGTATGCAAGTTCCAGTATCTCTTGCGTCATCTTAAACAATACTTTCACATTTTAAGATAATTATCATAAATCGTGTTGCTACTAACACGATTTATGATAGAGTCTTTAGAAAGGAATTTGATATTTTTAAAACCTATCAGAATAGTATTTATCATGCTTTTATCACACCTTATGCAAACAATATCACAGAATGATTAAAGCTATCAAACGGATTTTCTATGGTTATAGACACTTTTCTTATTTTAGATTTCATCTTTTAATCATACAACATCATTCTCAGGGCAGAAAATGAAAGTAAAAAAGGTGGTGAATGGCATTAGCCATTCACCACCAACACAATTAACAAAGAGCCGTTTTTATAAGACTATTGATAATTAATAAATGTTTGATTTTCCATTAAAAATGCAGGTGCTGTATCTTGATCATAACTTGTGTTATATTTTTTCATTAAATAATCATACACATCTGTTTTTTCTTTAAATTTAAGTGCTTGATAAGGTTCTTGGAATGATAATTTTTCAACAAACAAATAACCATTATCATGTGGGACTAGAACGCCCACATGTCCAATAAACAGGTAATCGCCGTCTAAATTATCATGAAAAACAACGGAAAGCATTGTCGCATTGTTTTGTGTAAATTGCACATGACTTAAATGCTCTTCCATTTTTTTAGCATGAACATGTACGTCTTTTGACGGTGTTGTTTGTACTCTTGAAAAAAGTTGATTGAAATATGCTTTTTCTTCTGTTGTGAATAGATTTTCCATATCAATAGAATCATTGTCTATAAACAATAATTGAGAGTCTTCTTTAATATTATCAGAAAAAGATAGTTGTTTTTTTAGTAGAGCAAATGTGTTAATACGACAATTTGTACCAGGAAAAGTATTTTTCTTTTGTGCCCATAATGTATCTATTTTTTCTTGATCATAAATAGGCATTTCTTTTTGAAAACCTGTTGCTAATGATATATGTTCAATGGTTTCATTATAATCTTTCACAAAAGACATAAATGTATTCACATCTTGTGCATCTAAATATTGTACTAATGCTTTGTTTACTTCTTCTTGACTATTTGTATCTGCCATATTTGACATAGTAAATTTAGAAATATTTTCGACAGTTGTCGTCACACTTTCTTCTGTCATTTTTTGTTCTGATGCTGTGCATCCTACAAGTAAAAGACAGGCACTTCCCACCAAAAAAATTGTTTTTCTCATCTTTTTCCCTCTCCCTCTCATTCATTTGGCCTTATACAGCTGATTTTAACACAATTTCTTTCCCTTTTGCGTTATATAATTTAGGAACAAGTGTATCTTGTTCAACAGAAATAACGCATTTTTTAATCTGTTTGTTGGTTGGTATATCAAACATCACATCCAACATCACTGTTTCAATAATTGCACGTAATCCTCTAGCTCCCGTTTTACGCTCAATTGCTTGTTTAGCAACTGTTTCCAATGCTTCTGTTGAAAAATCTAGTTCTACATTATCTAAGCCTAATAAATACGCATACTGTTTAACTAATGCATTTTTGGGTTCCGTTAAAATGCGTACTAAATCATCAACAGTTAATTTATCTAATGTGGCAATAATTGGTAAACGACCAATAAATTCTGGAATTAGACCAAATTTTAATAAATCTTCTGGAATAATATGTTTCATTAAACTTTCTTTTTCATCTAAAACTTTTGTCGAACTTCCAAAACCAATAATTTTAGCTCCCAATCGTTCTTTCACAATATTTTCAATACCGTCAAAAGCACCACCTACAATAAATAAAATATTGGTTGTGTCAATTTGTAAAAATTCTTGATGAGGATGTTTGCGCCCTCCTTGAGGTGGAATATTAGATACTGTTCCTTCTAAAATTTTTAAAAGTGCTTGTTGAACACCTTCGCCACTGACATCTCTTGTAATAGATACATTTTCACTTTTACGAGCAATCTTATCAATTTCATCAATGTAAATAATCCCTCGACTTGCAAGATCAATATCATAATCGGCAGCCTGAACCAATTTAACTAAAACATTTTCAACATCTTCTCCAACGTATCCTGCTTCTGTTAATGTTGTTGCATCAGCAATCGCAAATGGTACATTTAGCATTTTAGCTAATGTTTGTACTAAAAATGTTTTTCCTGAACCAGTTGGACCAACTAAACAAATATTACTTTTTTGTAATTCAACATCTTCTTTCACTTGAGAAAAAATACGTTTATAGTGATTATATACAGCAACAGCTAAATTTTTCTTGGCGTAATCTTGACCAATCACGTATTCATTTAAATGTTTAAAAATATCTGTAGGTGTTGGGATTTCTCCAATAAAATGTTCTAAAGAGTCATTTTGTTCTTCTCCTAGAATGGCATCACATAGTGCAACACATTCATTACAAATATAAACATCTGGTCCTGAAATAATCTGATTTACTTCATCATGATTTTTTCCGCAAAACGAACAACGTGGTTCTATTGTTTTATCCATCATTTCTATTTCCTTCTCCTATAATTTTAAATATCGCATACTGAAAGATAGCATATTCTCACAATAAGTACAAACATTTTGCCTTTTTAAAGTGATTAAATAAAATTCACCGGGTTGACATCAATTGACACATATATTTTTTCTTTTGCAAGTTCTTGACTATCATTTGTAATTTGGTATAACACTTTTTCAACAGCTTTTATATTTTTATATTTTAATAATATTTGGAAATAAAATTTATTATTGATACGTGCAATGGACTTTGCGCTTGGTCCAAGTAGCACGACATCTTTTCCAAGTGATTGTTCTAAAATTTGTTTAATTTGATAGGCACTTTTCAAAGCGGTGGATTCAAAGTGATGTGTAATGGTAATGGTTGTCGTATATACATAAGGTGGGTAATGTCCCATATAACGACTGTACATTTCACGTTTATAAAATTCTTCGTATTGTTGCGTTTGAGCAAGTTGTAACACATAATGTTCTGGATTATATGTTTGAATAATGACTTCACCTGATAGAGTTCCTCGACCAGCACGTCCAGCAACTTGCGTTAATAACTGATATGTTTTTTCAGAGGCTCTAAAATCGGATAGATAAAGTGATGTATCAGCATTAATTACACCAACTAGAGTAATATTTGGAAAGTCTAATCCTTTGGCAATCATTTGTGTTCCTAATAAAATATCTGCTTCTCCTGAGCCAAATATATTTAATAAACGTTCATGTTGCCCTTTTTTACTTGTTGTATCAACATCCATACGTACAACTTTAGCTTGTGGGAATAATTGGTATAAAGCTTCTTCCACACGCTGTGTACCTACACCGTATGAACGCACTTTATCACTAAAACAATTTGGACACTCTGTTGGAATAGATGTATCAAATCCACAATAATGACATTTCATTTTATGTGTATCTTTATGAAGTGTTAAAGAAATATCACAATTTGGACATTGCATGACGTGTCCACAATCTCGACACATTAAAAATGAGGCATAGCCTCTTCGATTTAATAATAAAGCGACTTGTTCCTTTTTTTGCAATCTATCTTCGATTGCTAATTTTAAGATATCTGAAAACAAGTCAAAATTACCGACTTTTTTCTCTGTAGTCATGTCGACAATTTGCACGTGGGGCAATGGTTTATCATTGGCACGTTTTGTTAACGTTAAAAAGGTATAATTTCCTTTTTGTGCTCTAGCGCGTGACTCCAGTGACGGTGTGGCACTGCCTAAAACAACAGGACATTGGTGATATTGTCCTCGCCATATCGCCACATCTCTTGCATGATATTTTACCGTATCCATTTGTTTATAGGTCGTTTCATGCTCCTCGTCTATAATAATAAGTCCAATATTATCAAGCGGTGCAAAAATAGATGATCTAGCTCCAACAACAATATCTGCTTTTTTTTCTTTTGCTTTTAGCCATTCGTCATAACGCTCTCCCTCAGATAATCCAGAATGCAACACAGCCACTCTCTGACCAAAACGACCTTTAAAATGTTTTACCATTTGTGGTGTTAAAGCTATTTCTGGAACAAGTAATAAAGCGGTTCGCCCATTTTGAATAACATCAGAGATTAACTGCAAGTATACTTCCGTCTTACCACTCCCTGTAACACCTTCTAATAAAAATGTCTTTGGTTCACGTTTTAAAATACTTTCTTTTACTTGAGTGTACACAGTTTTTTGTTCTTCATTTAACGTCAAAGGCATTGTTTTTTCAAATGTGATATGCTCATAAGGATTTCTTTCAATCACTTCTTCTGTTATCTCAATCCATCCTTTTTGTTTTGCTGATTGGAGTGTTTTTAATGAAATATTTGCCTCTGCTAATGTTTTAGTAGATACTTTTGAAGATTGACTTAAATAGTCAAGCAACGCTTTTTGTTGATGTGCATTGGCCCTAATTGGAATGCTTTCTATCGGTTTTACTAAGGAAACAAAACGCTGTGTTTTATGTGTAATTTTATCCTCAACAAGATAATGAACAATCACCTTTTCTTCTTTTTTCCATTTTAAAACAGCGTGTGTCATGCCTAAAGATTCAATCATTTTCCAAGAAATTCTTTTTTGTTTCTCAAATAAAGGAGGACAACATGTGTTGTCTATCCATTCCACTTCTTTATGATAATTTGCTTTTAAAAAATTAGGTAGCATGGTTTTATAGCAACTCATTTTAAACGAAAAAACGGTTTGAGATAAATAATCTCCTAAAGCGACTAATTCAGGTGTTAACACAGGTTCGGCATCTAAAATATCAGATATGTATTTTAGTTCATAATCTACTCCAGTGGTATACGTTATATCGACAACAAATCCTTGTACAAATCGAGTACCAAATGGTACTTTGACACGATAACCAATCGAAAGCTGATTTTTTAAATTGTCTGGAATAAGATAGTCATACGCTTGATCTGTTTGACTACTTGACACATCGACAATCACTTTAGCAATTTCATCCATAGCACACCTCTTTTCTTCATCTTCTACATTATACAATAAAAATAATCGAGGTTCAAAAACCTCGATTATTTTACAAAAGGAATACTGTACAAACACCAATGCTAGCACAAAGATAAAAATACCATTTTCTAACTTTATGATGAAACATAATCATTCCTGACAAACCACCTATACCGCCACCAAAAAGAAATAATAGTAACAATATTTTTTCAGAAATTCTATATTTTTTGTACACCGCTTTATATTTATCTATTCCCATTAACAAAAACACAAATAAATTGTAGAAAAAGAATAGCCATAAATGGTACATTATTTAATCACCAAATTAACAAGTTTATTTGGCACAGCTATAACTTTTACAATTTCCTTACCAGAAATGGCTTGCTTCACGTCTTCATGTTCTTTTGCCAATGTTTCCAATATTGTTTTATCTAAATCAACTTCAACAAATTGACGTGCTTTAATTTTACCATTTACTTGGAAAATCACTTCAACAGTATTTTCAACAAGTTCTTTTTCATCATAAAGCGGCCATGCAACATGAGAAATAGACTCTTTACCACCAAGTTTTTCCCATAATTCTTCAGCAATATGTGGTGTAATTGGTGCTAATAATTGAACAAGGCCTCTCATATAGTCTACTGGAAGAGCATCCATTTTATTAGCTTCATTGACAAAGACCATCATTTGTGAAATGGCTGTATTATAATGCATTACAGCATAATCTTCTGTCACTTTTTTCACTGTTTGATGATATACTTTTGTTAATTTACCGTCATTAAACGTTGTCACACGATCTCTTAATTTACCATTGTCATCAATCATCAAACGCCATACTCTATCTAAGAAACGACGAGAGCCTTCAAGACCTGTTTCACTCCATGGTTTTGACGCATCTAAAGGTCCCATAAACATTTCGTATAATCGTAATGTATCTGCACCAAATGTTTTGACAACATCGTCAGGGTTTATGACATTCCCTTTAGATTTTGACATTTTATTGCCGTCAGGTCCTAAAATCATCCCTTGATTAAACACACGTTGGAATGGTTCTGGTGTTGGAACAACACCAATATCGTATAAGAATTTATGCCAGAATCGTGCATACAATAAATGTAATACAGCGTGCTCTGCTCCACCAATATACATATCTACCGGGAACCATTTTTTCAATTTTTCTGGGTCAGCAAGTTGCTCTGTATTGGTTGGATCTACATAACGTAAGAAATACCATGAGCTACCTGCCCATTGAGGCATTGTATTTGTTTCACGACGTCCTTTACGTCCGTTTTCATCAACAATATTTACCCATTCTGTTATATTTGCTAGTGGAGATTCTCCAGTACCACTTGGTTTAATATTATCCGTTTTTGGTAATAACAGTGGTAACTCATCTTCTTTAACCAATGTTGATGTGCCATCTTCCCAATGAATAACAGGAATTGGTTCACCCCAATAACGTTGTCTTGAGAATATCCAGTCTCTTAGTCTAAAGGATGTCACTTGTTTTCCAACTTGATGTTCTTCTAACCACTTAATCGCTTTATCAATACCATCTTGTGTATTCAATCCATTTAAGAAATCAGAATTGATATGAATACCGTCTTGTAAAAATGGCAATGTATCTTCTTGTCCACTTGTTAATACTGGGATAATTGGTAATTCAAATTTTGTAGCAAAATCAAAGTCACGTTGATCATGAGCAGGACACGCCATAATTGCACCTGTTCCATAACCAATCAAAACATAGTCCCCAACCCAAATTGGAATTTCTTGTTGTGTCATTGGATTGATAGCGTAAGCTCCTGTAAAGACACCTGTTTTATCTTTTGCTAAGTCTGTTCTTTCTAAATCAGATTTTAAAGAAACGTCTTGTAAATAAGCATCTACTATTTCTTGTTGTTCAGATGTTGTTATCTGTTTAACAAGTGGATGTTCAGGAGCTAATACAACATATGTTGCACCAAATAATGTATCTGGACGAGTTGTAAATACGTCAAAGGTATGTTTTGTGTTTGCTACACTAAACGTCACTTGTGCACCGTGTGAACGTCCAATCCAATTACGTTGCATTTCTTTTAAATTTTCAGGCCAATCAATTAAATCTAAATCATCAATTAAACGGTCTGCATAAGCAGTAATACGCAATACCCACTGCTTCATTGGTACACGATATACCGGATGTCCACCACGTTCACTTTTTCCGTCGATAACTTCTTCATTAGCTAATACTGTTCCTAAAGCAGGGCACCAGTTTACAAGAATTTCATCTTCATATGCTAAATCTTTTTCACATAATTTTTCAAAAATCCATTGTGTCCATTTATAATAGTTTGGATCTGTTGTGTCTACTTCACGTTCCCAATCATAACTAAACCCTAGCTCTTTTAATTGACGTCTAAAATTCGCAATATTTTTATAAGTAAACTCAGCAGGGTCATTTCCTGTATCAATGGCATATTGCTCTGCGGGTAATCCAAAGGCATCCCAACCGATTGGATGCAAAACATTATAGCCTTGTGCACGCTTAAAGCGAGCTAAAATATCTGTTGCTGTATACCCTTCTGTATGCCCAACATGCAATCCTTGTCCAGACGGATATGGAAACATATCAAGTACATAGAAATATGGTTTATTATCATCTTCTGTTGTTTTAAATGTTTGATGCTCCTGCCAATAATCTTGCCATTTTTTTTCAATATCTTTGTGATTAAAATTCATACATATCTCCTTTATTAGTGATTTGATTGACAACAAAAAGCCCTATATGACTAATATAGCCATATAGGGTAATTATCTATAATTACGGTACCACCTATTTTATACTCATCATGCCGATAACGGTAGCGATCCGACTTTTTCTACATATCAAAAAAGTAACTTATAGGCGAGTTCAAACCGTTTCTTTGTGCTCTTCCACCAACCGAACACTCTCTATCAAAGACGACGTTCTACTACTCCTAATCATCGTTTATCAATCATTTTGTTACATTTTAAGATGAATTACAAAAAATGTCAATTATTTCACTTTTAATGTTTGATTTACATAAATTAAATCAGATGTCAAATGATTTAATGCTTTTAAAGCTTCAACAGTTGTCCCATTATTTTTTGCAATACGGTATAATGTGTCACCTGCTTTGACTTTATGTGTAACACCTATTTCTTGAGTCACATATGTTGTTGTAGATTGACCAGATAATGTCAACACTTGTCCTACACGAATTAACGCAGAATTTAAGCCATTTAAACGCATTAGTTCTGATACTGTTAATCCATTATTTTTCGCAATACGATATAATGTATCACCTTTTTGTACAGTATGTGTAGATTGTGATGACACAGATTTTACAGATTGTTCTACTTTAGTTTCTACTTGTTGTGGTGCACTCTCAACAACAGGTTTAACTGTTTCTGGCTGGGACACTTTTGGTTGGCTTTCAACAACTTGGTTTGATGCTTGTGATGCGGATAAGCGTAACACTTGGTTTACATAAATTAAATGACTTGATAATCCATTTGCCTCTTTAAGTGCTTCAACAGTTGTACCATTATTTTTTGCAATGCGGTATAATGTATCACCTGCTTTAACTGTATATGTTCCACTATTTACTATTGTTACAACCTCTGGTTTTGATACTGTATTTTCTTGTTTGATAACTTCTTTTACAACTGGAGTAGTTGGTTCAGATACTTGACCTGCCACTTTTAATATTTGTCCCACATAAATAGTGTCTGACGTTAAATTGTTTATTGCTTTTAATGTTGCTAGGTCCATACCATATCGACGACAAATCGCCAATAATGTATCGCCTTTTTGAACCACATATTGACCGTTTGCTGAAATATTTGCCAATACATTAACAGAATTTGATGTAGACACTGGTACAGTTGTTTGACTATCGTATCGTGTTAATCCGTATGTTGCGATAATACTATTTAGTTTTGCCGCGTATTTTGTATCCGTCGCATATCGTCCAGTTAACCATTTTGTTGCATCTTGATAAGAATTCGTACGGCTTTTCCATGCACCAGCATAAAATTGACTATTGCCCATTGCACCTGTTCTTAATAATTGAGCGTAATTTTGTAAAGATTCGTAATAAGATGGGTATTTTCTAAAACCAGCATTGATTTGGTACAATTCACCTTTTCCATTATCTTCCATTGTCTTCATTACAACAGATTGTCCATTATAGTGACCTTTAATACCAAATAAATTATAATTTGGTGCCGTAGCTAATCGACTTGTTCCCCAATTACTTTCTAAAATCGCTTGAGCAATCATCACAGAAGCATATAAATCATTTTCTCTAGCAATTTGTTGGGCGTATTGTCCAATAGTATTGATAAAATTTTGCTGTGCTGATTCTGCATGTGCTGTCTGTACACTCGTAATGGCAACACTTGATACCGCAAGTGTTGCCCCTACAGTTGCAGATGCTTGTTTTAATTTACTATTTTTCAACTTTTGTTGTTCATATAAACGCTTTGTTTGTCTTCTTAATAATTTCATGAATAATTCCCTCTCCAAATCTGATTACTTTTGATTATAGAGTATAAAAACCAGTTTTAAAAGAGGGCATGACACAGTGTTGTTTTGATTTAAAATATGTAATCTTTGTGTAATAATATGAATGAAACGGAAATATATTATATAAATAAAAAGGAGTGATTATTTTGTTAGACTCGGCACAACGTTTTAGCCATACCCTACTAACTCAATATGTTAAACCAAATGACTTTGTGATTGATGCCACTATGGGAAATGGACATGATACATTATTTTTAGCGCAACTTGTGGGTAAACAAGGAAAAGTAATTGCTTTAGATATTCAAGAACAAGCATTACAAAATACAACACAATTACTACAAGAACATAGTGCCTTAGATCAATGCGAATTACATTTATTAAATCACGCAAATATCTATCAAGTTTTAAACAATAATATGTCTATTTCAGCCGCTATTTTTAATCTAGGTTATTTGCCAAAGGCTGATAAAACTATTATTACAAATGGAGATACAACACTTCAATCTATCAAACAGATACTTCCACATTTACAAAAAAATGGACTTATCATTTTAGTTTTATACGATGGACATACAGGAGGACTAGAAGAAAAAGAAAGTGTGATAAATTATACTTCTTCACTCCCACAAAAAGAATATCACGTATTACACTATCACTTTTTAAACCAACAAAACAACCCACCACAGCTTATTGCGATACAAAAGCGTTAATATAAAAGGCTTGAAAGTCATAAGAATGTGACTTTCAAGCCTTTTTAAACATGATATCTTAAATAGCTACTTCAGGTTGCTCATTTGTTAAAACAGCAATATCACCTTGTTTACCAAAATATTCTTGCAATAAATCGTTTAAAGCATGAATGGCTTCGTGACAACGTTTTGCTTGATGTTCATTGATTGCTTCCATGATAAAAACAGCATGTTGTGTTTCTTCTGTTAACATCGTTCTTTGTGCTTCACGCCAGTTTAAACTACGGCATACGGCACCCTCATTGTCATAGTAAATCAATTCTTCTGGTAAAGCAGGAGAGTCTTCTTCGGCACCTAAAGGAAAGAATGGTTCGCCACCTTTTGCTTGTCCTAAATGTAAATCACCTTGAATACGGGCAATATCTTCTCCGCCACAAGGGACACCATAAGATAAAGATACACTATTATATAAATCAACTAGTGGGTTAATTGGTGTAAATTCTCTATCTTGACTAACACGTTTTAAAAGAGCCTCAATAGAACTTCTTGCACCTTTTTTTGTTTTAAAAGTGGCAAATGCTTCACGCCATTCTTTTATAACCTCATTTTGTGTAAATGTATCTTCTGTTAAAAATTGTTTTGCTGAAACAGTTGCACTATCTAATTTATTTTTGAAAAAGTCATATTTATCTTCTTTAGCATGATTGTCAATGCCTTTTAGACTTAATACAAATAAACTTCCATTAGGGAAAAGATTAAAAAATTCTTTATCAACAATAACATTCATATACTATTTCTCCTTTTATTTATAAAATAAAGCCAAGCGAAACAATTATCGCTTGGTTTTATTGATTATTTTTCAATAGCACTATCCACGATAACAGCCATTGCTTTTTTCATTTTAATGTCGTGTGTTAACATTTCTGCATTTAACACGTTACGAACAGCATCAATTTCCATACCGTATGTTGCTGCTAATTCTTCGATTTCTTTGTTCATATCATCTTCAGTTGCATCTAAGTTTTCAACTTCTGCTACTTTTTCTAATACTAAGTTTGTTTTCACTTGAACATCCGCATCTTTTTCCATTTGTTTATGTAAATCTGCACGAGTTGTTCCAGTTAATTGATAGTATAATTCTTCTGAAATACCTTGACGTTTCATATTGTTTAAGAAGAAGTCCATTTGACGATGCACTTCTGCGTGTACCATTTCTTCAGGTAATTCAACGATTTCTGCATTGTCAACAGCTTGACGTAATGCTGCATCTTCTACAGCTGTTTGTGCTGCTTCATCTTTTGCTTTTTGTAATGATTCTTGTAATTTATCTTTTAATTCTGCTAATGTTTCAACAGAATCATCAACATCTTTAGCAAACTCATCATCTAAAGCTGGTAATTCTTTTGATTTTACTTCTTTTACAGTTACTTTAAATGTTGCTGGTTGACCTTTTAAGTCTTCTGCGTGATATTCTTCTGGGAATGTCACATTAACTTCTACGTCATCTCCTGCTGATGTACCAACTAATTGATCTTCAAAACCTGGAATGAATGAGTTTGAACCTAATTCTAATGAATGGTTTTCACCTTTTCCACCTGCAAATGCAACACCGTCTTTAAAGCCTTCAAAGTCAATCACAACTGTATCGCCATTTTCTGCTTTACCTTCTTTAACAGATAATTCAGCAAATTGTTCTTGTTTTTTAGCTAATTCATTTTCAACATCTTCAACAGTTACTGTACGATCTTGTTTTTCAACTGTTAAGCCTTTGTAATCACCTAATTTTACTTCAGGTTTTACAACAACTTCTGCTTCAATAACCCAATCTTGTCCTTTTTCAATAGATTTTACATTGATTTTTGGTTGAGCTACTGGGAATAATGCTAATTCTTCAATAGCATTATCATATGCATCTGGTAATAAAATATTTAATGCGTCTTCATATAATGCTTCTTCACCAAATTGTTTGTTGAAAATTGTACGTGGCACTTTACCTTTACGGAATCCTGCAACGTTTAATTTTGGTTGAACACGTTTGAACGCTTTATCCAATCCTTCTTTGATTTTATCTTGAGAAATCTCAAATGTTAGCACACCATTATTTGTGCCTGTTTTTTCCCATTTTGCTGTCATGTTTCTTCCTCCACAAAATATTTCAATACTTTTTTATATTACACTAAAATAGCGTTAAAGTAAATTAGTTTCTTTGTCTGTCTTTGTTTTTGTTTACATCATATATTTTAATTCTTCCAAAATAGTATTATTTTTTAATTTGATATGTGTTCCTTTCATCCCTAAAGACTGAGCTTCTAATAAACCTGCTGATTCTAATTTTCTTAACGCGTTTACGATAACAGATCTCGTAATATTATAATCAGTTGCAATTTTAGATGCTGTGATGCGTACTTCTAAAGTTGAAATGGTACTGAATATACAACGAATTGCTTCCTTTTCACTATACGAAAGACTGCTTATCGCTAAAGAAATTCTCTCTTTCTCTCTAATTTCTTCTTGTTCTTTGTGGTTAATATAGTATAACAATTCTAATCCAACTACCGTTGCACTGTACTCTGCTAAAATTAGATCACTCGTTTCAAACAATTTTCCAATTCGTGCCAAACTAAGATTTCCAAGTCTTTTTCCTGATACAAAAATTGGAATAATGGTCGTCACACCATTACCAAAAATATCCTTATTCTCAACGGGAAAAGCTGTATACGACTCGTCAACTGTGATATTTTCATATGTTTTTGTAATCTTATTTAATTCTTGAATGTAAAAATCAGGAAACTGTCTTTGTTCTAAATAAGCTGTAAAACGTGGGCTATCCATTGTATAAAGTTCATCATAACCTAATATAATACCGTTATTATCCACGATATAAATATTTGAGTCTGTAATACCTGATAAAATTTTAGCCACTCGTTTGAAAGGTAAATCTTTATACGTTTGTGCTATATTTTCGATGTCACTGAAATCACGGTCTGTTTGAAGTAATGTCATCAATTCTCTTAATTTACTTAAAACTTGTTCCACTATCATTCCCCCAACCATTCATTATAAAATATAATGTTTTAATTTATCATCATGTGAAATAACGCCAACTTTTTCTTCAACGTATGCTTGTGTAATGGTAATCGTACCTCCAGGCATATCTGGTGCTTCAAATAGTAAATCTTCTAATAATTTTTCTAAAATAGTATGTAAACGTCTAGCACCAATATTATCCGTTTCATCATTTAATTGATACGCAATCTCTGCCATTTTAGCAATCGCTTCTTGCGTAAAAATCAATTCAATATTTTCTGTTTCTAATAATGCTGTATATTGTTTCAACAATGAATTGTTTGGTTCTTTTAAAATACGTTCAAAATCTTCCTGTGTTAAGTCAACAAGCTCAACACGTATAGGAAAACGTCCTTGTAACTCCGGAATTAAATCCGTTGGTTTTGCCACATGAAAGGCTCCAGATGCAATGAATAAAATATGATCTGTTTTGATAGGACCATATTTAGTCATCACCTGACTTCCTTCAACGATTGGTAAAATATCTCTTTGAACACCTTCTCTTGATACTTGTCCACCATTATCTGATTTTGATGTAATTTTATCGATCTCATCAATAAAAATAATACCTGAAGACTCCGCTAATTTTAATGCTTCTGACTGAATATCATCTTTATTGACCAACTCTTCACTAACTTCTTGAATAAGCAATTCTTTTGCTTCTAAAACCGTTACGGTACGTGTGATTTTCTTACGCGGTGTCATAGAACCAATCATCGACTGCATTGCAGATAGTTGTTCCATAGCAGGCCCGCCACCATAAACTTCTTTTTCACGTTCTAATAATTTTATAGTCACTTCTTTACTATCCAATAAACCATCTTGGATTTGTTTTTCTAACACACGTCTATCTGCTGCAATTTCTGGTGTCACTTCTTCCACTTCTTCATGGTTCGGTATTCCTAATCCTTGGAACATATTTTGAAGAGCACTTAAATCAGAAGATTGTTGTTTCTTTTTGAAAATTCCTGGTTTTAACGCAGCAGCAATACGTTTAATGGCTTCTTTTTCTGCTTTTTGGTAAATACCTTTTTTCTTTTCTTTATCAACTAATTGAATAGCCGCATCTACTAAGTCACGAACCATTGACTCTACATCACGTCCAACATAACCTACTTCTGTAAACTTTGTTGCTTCTACTTTAATAAATGGTGCTTTTACCAATGTTGCTAATCGTCTTGCAATTTCTGTTTTTCCAACACCAGTAGAACCAATCATCATTAAATTTTTGGGTGTCACATCACGTTGCATATCCGCAGATAATTGCAAACGTCTATATCTATTTCTTAATGCAACAGCAACCGCTTTTTTAGCATTATCTTGTCCAATAATATATTTGTCTAATTCTTTAACAATTTCACGGGGTGTTTTTCCCAATGCTTTTACCATTAAGCATTCAACTCCTCTACAATAATATTGTCATTTGTAAATACATCAATTTCTGATGCAATTTTCAAACTTTCATAAGCGATTTGCCCAGCTGAAAGTGTATTGTCCGTTCTCATAAGACCTCTTGCTGCAGCAAGTGCATAATTTCCTCCAGACCCAATCGTTAAAATACCGTCATCAGGTTCAATGACTTCACCTGTACCAGATACCAATAACATTTGTTTATCATTCATCACAATCAATAACGCTTCTAATTTTTGAAGCATACGATCACTACGCCATGATTTTGCTAGCTCAATAGCTGCTCTTTGTAAATTTCCTTTATATTGTTCTAATTTTTCTTCAAATTTTTCTTCTAATGTAATAGCATCTGCAACAGAACCAGCAAATCCTACAACAACTTTATCTTGGTACAAACGACGAATTTTTTTTGCACTGCCTTTCATGATGACACTTTGACCCATTGTCACTTGACCATCTCCAGCCATTGCAAATTGTCCATTTTTACTTACTGCACAAATTGTTGTCATATTATTCTCCTTTATCTTTTCTTTTTGCACGAGGATGAAATTGTTGATAATTTCGATACAAACTTTCTTTTGTAACATGTGTATAAACTTCTGTTGCTTTTAAACTATCATGTCCTAATAACTCTTGAATAGTACGTATATCTGCTCCATTATTTAATAAATGTGTTGCAAATGTATGCCGTAACATATGAGGATGTATATTAAAAGTCAAGCTACTTTTTTTAATGATTTGATTTAAAATATAAGATACACCAGCAGGTGTCAAAGGTTCTCCTAAATGATTTACAAATAACACATCATGTTTTTGTCTTTGCATCAGTGCAGGACGTCCTTTTTCCAAATAGTCTTGCAATGTATCTTCTGCCCACTCTCCAAAAGGAACGTAACGCATTTTTCCACCTTTGCCAAGAATAAAAATAAGTTTTGCACGAAAATCGACATCTTTTAATGTAACAGAAACACATTCACTCACACGTAATCCACAACTATATAATAGTTCTACCAATGCCATATTACGATAATCAAGTGGTTCAGTTCCTTTTGTCGCCTCGATAATTTTTTCCATTTCAGGTTCATAATAAAATTTTGGCAAGCGTTTTTCTCTTTTTTTATAGGTAACATATACAAATGGATTTTCTTCAACATAGTCTAAACTTAATAGATATTGATAAAAAACACGTAAACTCGATAATAAGCGAGAAATACTATTTTTACTATACTCTTGCTCAGTCAAATACGCTAAATAGTACTTAGCATCTCTAATCGTTACATTTAGTATATCTGACTCTTTGTCTTGCTTTAAAAAAGAAACAAATTTTTCAATATCACGTCTATATGCTTGAATTGTCGCAAGGGAATATCTTTTTTCACGCTGTAACATGTCTAAAAAATCCATAATATGTTGTTCCATTAAATCGCCTCCAAAGACCATTATATCTTAATTAGTTAGAATTTTCAAAATTGTTGCATTTTTTTGTACAATTCTGACATATTATACTAAAACGAGGCGAACCACCAATTTGATAGTGTGGTTCGCCTCGTCATTTTCACTCTATAATACTAATATAAGTGAATACAGTTATCATACTGTTCAGGTTGACTTCTATGTGAAATATGAATAATTGTTTGATGAGATAAAGACAGTAAATACTGTTCTATCTCTTTGGAAGATTGCTCATCCATTGCACTTAATGATTCATCTAAAATTAAAATAGGTTTCTTTTGACAGAGTGCTCTTATCAATGCGATTTTTTGTTGTTGACCCCCAGACAATGTACTCTTTTGGTCGAAACGTTCATCTAAACTATCTAGTGTTGGAAAACGGTCTTTTAATCTAAAAATGTCTAGTAAAGAAAGCATGTATTCACTGTCATAACATTGATATAAAGTGATATTATGTAAAATGGTATCGTGAAACATTATTGGTTTTTGTGGTACATAAGCAAAGAAAGATTGTACTTTTTGATAACTCATATTTTGGATTGAAATATTATCTATCAAAATATCTCCTTGTGTATACTCTTTATTTTTCGTTAATAACTCTATCAATGTCGTCTTACCACTACCATTTTTTCCAGTTATAAGATAGTGTTTTCCTTTATCAAATTGAAGTATTTGTTTAGAAAAATCAAGAAGTCTTGTATCATTTAGTTGATACTGTAAATCATGACAAATGATATGATGAAAATCTGATTGTATATTTAAGTTATCTTCATATATCTCTGTTTTCAGAAATGTTTGTTGAATATCTTGTGAAGATTTAATATCAGATAATGAAGATGCGATTAAATTGATAGGATGTACTAACTCTGTTGAAATGGAATAAATTGCCACAATAGTACCAACAGTAATGGCACCACTTAAAACTTGGTACCCTCCTATCCATAAAATCATGATTGTTGTTGCATAAAAAGAAAAACCAATCAGCACATTTCCCATACTACCAATACGTGTTTTGGCATCAATATCTTGACTAATCGCATGATATTTTTTGAATAACTTTTCTTTAAAATGAGCTAGAGAAAAACTATTCTTTATAATAACGACTCCTTCAATAATATCTGATAATTGCACTGTATACTCCGACTTTGTTTTAGAAATAACACTTTGCAATCTTGATAAATGACTTTTCAATACATACGGAATAATAATCGGTAAAAGCGATAATGTTAGTATAAATAATGCCGTCATAAAATCTAATGAAAAAATAGCGATAACCGCAAATAAAAACGACATTAAACCATGCCACAACGATAATTGAGCCTCATAATACAGTTCTTTGATCATTTCAATATCGTTAGAAATGGTTGATATATAGTCACTTCCTAGAGTGTCATGTGGTAAATGTAATAATTGATAAATGGCTTTTTCGTGTAAGTATTCTCCCATACTATTGATGTATTTTTGACGAAAGAGTTGTTGCCCGTATTCTGCTATCAATAAAATTAACGTAGCTCCAACCAATAAAATCACGAAATGATAAAATTGAGATATATTGTGTTCGAGCAGTGTGTCTACAATAAATTTGGTTAACACACTAAAACAAATATTCATCAATGCTACGAAGAATAGACATACTAAACTAAGATAAAAATACTTATTTTTAAATGGCACGATATATCACCTCACAAATATTTTTTGTGCTTAAACCTACACTATTTAATTCTTTTTCCCATGATATGATACATTCTACAGCAGAATTAGTCTTTTTCTTTAAAAGAATATCCTGAAAATTTTTATAAAAATATTGAGTGAAATACTTATCAGGAAAAAATGAACATGGCTTGATAAAACCTTGTTCAGTAATTGTCCATTCTGTTAAACCTGCTCCACAACTTAAGCCTGTTTCAGAAAGATTTTTCAATATTTTTTTAGAACTATTTTCTTCCCATAAAGCTATAGATATATATTTTGAATACTTATGTTGTAATTCCAACATTTTTTGAGACAAAATTTTGTATTCTTTATTTGACAAATACCATTCATTTTCTATTCATATTTTTTACTAGTCAATATATCATCTTTTGTATTCATAAATTTTCCTCCTATATGATAATCCTTATTCTCAACTAACACAAAGTGAATAATCACTGTTTATGTTCATAAAATAAATCTTTAAAATTGATATATCAATCTGTTAATAACGTAAAGTGTGATATTATATGACATCCAATCATCTGGAGGAACGACATGTACATCACACAAAAAAGAAGACGCTAAGAAACATCTTCCTTTCAATCTTATTCAACTGTTCCGAAAACAAGTAATTGGGTTAATTCTTCTGATGATATATTTCCAAAGTATTTTTTCACGTCAATCGTATCAAATACATTTTGAACATGTTCCTTATCAAATTTAGTTCCACGTAATGCTGCTTCTACATCTACAATGTCACCTAAACCAAAGAAATCACCAAAAATTTTAATGTCATCAATGTGTCCATTTGATACATTTAATTTAAATTCGACTAATCCAAATGGGAATTTATGATGACAAGCCATTGAAAATTGTGGAGAATGTCCATAATTCCAGTCCCAATTTCCAAAGCGTTCATCACGAATTTTATAAACACCTTCCCAGTCTTTATCTGTTAGATGGTATTCTTTTACGTCGTCACGTGATGATACACCAAAAATTTCTAATAATAAACTGTCACGAAATTCTTGAGTTGTCATATTTTGATATTGTGCTGATACATAAGGTTTAATGTTTGTAACACGTGAACGAACAGATTTAATACCTTTAGATTCAATTTTTTCTTTTCTTGGCTTTAATGCTTTCGTGACAGCATCTAAATCAGCATCAAACAAAATTGTACCATGAGCTGTCATACGACCATTTTTAGCGTACATAGCATTTCCAGAAAATTTCTTTCCGTCAATCAACAAATCATTTCTACCTTGTAACTCTGCCCCAGAAACACCCATTTTATGAAGTGCGTCAATAACAGGTTTTGTAAATTTGCCAAAATCTCTAAAAGAACCATCATCATCTTTAATAAAACAAAAAGAAAAATTACCTAAATCATGATAAACAGCTCCTCCACCGGACATACGGCGAACGACGTGAATACCTTTTTCATCAATATACGACTGATTAACTTCTTCAGCTGTATTTTGATTACGCCCAATAATAATAGACGGTTCATTGATATAAAATAATAAAATCGGTTCATCTACTAACTTATTTTCTACTAAATATGTTTCTAAAGCAATATTGACACGTGGATCTGTAATCTCTTTATTATCTACAAAATACATGACATATCCTCCTTTAAATTTCGTATGTATCAAAATCTTTTGCTAAATAAACTGGAATATGTTCAACCATTTCTTCTGCTTGTTGTTTTAAAACGCTTTGATAATTCACAGGTAAATGCGTTAAAACCAATTGCTTAACATTCGCTAAATCTGCAATCTTTCCGACTTCTCCTGCTGTCATATGCACGGTACTATTTTCTGAACCATTCATAAACATTGCATCTGCAAGTAATAAATCTGCATCTTTTGCAAAAGTAATAAAGTCTGCTAAATACCCAGAATCTGCTGTAAAAACAAATACTTTTTTAGTGTTTTTATCTTCAACCCTTATCCCATAACACACAACTGGATGAATGGTTTTTAAAAATGTTATTTTAAAAGGACCTACTCTTAAAATTTCCTCTGGATTATAAACAATTCCCTCACTCACATTTTGCATCGTCAATTTAGAAAATTCTTCTGAATGCTGATGTCCATAAATTTTTAATATTTTTTTAGGCAAATGTTCTAGTGCAGGCTTTAATTGATAAGCATATTGCAACACACCTAAGTCTGCAATATGATCTGCATGGTAATGCGTAATCAGCAATGCATCAATATCTGTCGGTTCCATAATAGAAGCAAGATGTTGAAAAGCGCCACTTCCAATGTCGACAAGTAATTTAAATCCGTCTGCCTCTAATAAATAAGACGATGTTGCTTGTGTCGGTGTTGGATAGGCTCCCATACAACCTAAAATGGTTAATTTCATAGCAACCTCCTAAAATAGACTTAACAAAAGCACATATAATGTATATAAACTTGATAAATAATTTTTACTTTTTCCAGTATTTAAATAATGTTTATTTTTAAACATAAATTGTATAAATAATCCAACAATACCAACTAGTAAAACATCAAATAATATATTCGTTAATGCCACTCTTCCTATTGCAAAAGGAAATGCAGCCATACCAATAAGCCCTGCAATAGATAAATAACGTAATAAATTTTTTGGTAAAGCAACCATTCCATATTTAACAATGTCTAGTTTCTCTGATTCTGCGTAATATACTAAAAGTCCACTAACAAGAGGTAAAATGGCTACAAATAAATTCATAGTAATTAAATTTACTTGAATAAATGAAGCTAAAATCGTTACGACCAATCCTTTTAAAAATACTTGTAATATGATGTAATAAATCGTACCTTTTAACTTGAACGGTGCATACATCAAATGCGTACTTACAACGTATAAAAATGCAAGTATTGTAAAAATAATATTCGTTATATAATACAGTAATACTAAAAAAATAAGAATAATTAGCTCAAACATATATAAGGGTTGCCATTTTACATAGCCACGCTTAGATACATTGATAAATAAATATTGCTCAATAAATTGCATCATTAACATAAAGAAATAAAAAACAATAGCTCCCACTAAATTCAAAGGATTACCTTTAGAACCAAATGATGTTCCAAATAAAATCAATGTTAATGGCATAATAAACAATTTTATAACTGGATGACTTGCAAAATATTTAAGTTGCTTTATAAATGTATTTAAATCCATATCATTACCCTAACCTTTATAAAATATGAATACAACATGTACCCAAATTACATTATATGAGAAAACCCTTAATATATCAAGTTTTCTACTTTTAGACACAAAAATAAACACAAATAACTATAAATAGGGGGACCCTATTTATAGTTATTTGTTATTTCATTCTAACGACTTCTACTTTGTATCCGTCTGGATCAATAATAAAATAATAAGATGGTGGTATACCTGGTAATCCTTTTAAGTCTGTTACATTATAGCCAGCATTTTTTTGTTGTTCATGTAGTGCTTCAAGATCTTCTACAGCAATTGCAATATGACCATATCCTGTTCCCAACTCATACGCACCATGTCCATAATTATAAGTTAATTCTAATTCATAATCACTTTCAGGCAATGTTAAATAAGCTAGTGTAAATTGATTTTCTGGAAAATCTCTTAATCGAGACACTTTAAAATCAAATGCTTCTGTATAAAATTTAATAGATTCTTCTAAATTTTTGACACGATAGCACGTATGTACCATTTGTTGTTTCATTTATATTATCCCTCACAATATTAATTGATAAAATATTTTTTTGTCACATCTAAAGCGTTTGATTCAATAATAAGATTTGCGTGTTCATTTAAAAATACTTGTGATACTTTTGCCATTTCTCCGTATTCTAATGCTATGTGCAACACATGTTGACGCTCATTTGCTGTTGAGCATGTTATAACCCAATAATATTCTCCATTATAATCATATAAATGATTTTCTAAATGTTCCACTTTTATATATTTGGCAAAAGAAACAAAATCAGCAATTTTTTCAAATACAAAAACAAGTGATTTAGTAGATTCTTTTTTTAATTCTTCTTTTTCAAACAGTTGTTTTTGAGATATTGCTTTTTCTTTTTTTTCTTCATTTGATTCTTGTTCTAAATATTGAATCATTTTATCAAGCGGGTTATTACTATCAAAATCAATATCTTGAATAGATGCTTTTAAGTGCTCTTTAAAATTATCGACCATTCCTTTTGTAATATATAAGTCAAAACCGTCTCTTTTAGGCACTACTTGAAATGTCACAGAATCAATACCTTCAAATTCATGACGCATACCAACTTCATCCAAAATGCTATAAAAGAATGTTTCAACTTTCTTTTGACTTCCTAATAAGTCAAAAAATGTAATACCTCGTTCTTCTAAATCAGACTTAGCAATCATCACTTTTATTGTATTTTCATTTATGTGTTCCATTTTCATTCGTATCACCTCTTTTATATAAATTATAATGAATATTTTATAACAATTTCATTATTTGTAAAGTAAGATATATCTATTCTTTAAACATTATTTCTTGATAGACATCATCTTTTTCAAAAAGTGCCACAACATACGGGCATGTTGGAATAATTTTTAACTGTTCTTCCTTAGCGTATGCAACAACTGTATCTACCAATTTTTTAGCAATGCCTTGTCCTCTTAATGTTTCTGATACATATGTATGATTAACATCAATCACATTATCTTTCACAAAAGCATATGTTATTTCTCCTAATAACTGTCCGTCAACTTCATAAACAAAACTATTTCCTTTTTTTACAAATTCCATTATAAATCCTCCAATACTTTCTCTTTTTACAAATGGGGCATGTTCTATACCTTGTCGTATAAATAGTATAACATTTTATACACACTTTTTGATGAAATATGCTCTTTTTCTTTCTTTTATATAAAAGAAATACATATATACAAAAAATGACTAATCCTATAAATATCATCTTCTATCTTCCATTTCCTTTTTATAGTCAAGTACTCGTTGCTGACAATCTTCTGCTTGTATGATGTCTTGAATCATATTAATAAAATTGTTTAATGGTTCCTCTTTAAAAAATTGACTATTTTTTAAACAATCTAAAATTAATTTTTTAAAATTGTATGTATTCTCTTTTCCAATCAATCTGATACCAATAAAGGCAATACATTCTTTATCTTGATGGTACACAAATTGATTGATATTCCATAAAATAAAATGAGTATCTATATAGTCATGTTCTAATTGTTTTAATATATTCACTACTTGAAAAAGAACATCAAAAAACATATATGTAGAAACACCTTGAGATAAATATGTTTTTAATGAAATACAGTTTACATATTCTCCAGTATATTCTTTTTGTGACAGTTGGTTCATAGATAAAACTGGAGCAGCTGTTGAAAAGAAAACATATTCTTCAAGAGGTTCTAATATTAGTGTTAGATATACTCGATTTTGTTTTTCAGTTATTTTAAAAGTAGCCATCTAATTTCCTCCATAGTGTTAAACGCTCTATTGTAGTATGATTGTGATGTTGTATATATTGATACATTTCTTCGCTTAATCCATGATAATCAATAACGACTATTTTTTTGTATTCTCTTAGACAATATTTAAAATAAGGCACAATACTAACAGCATGCTTTTGTAAAGAAAAACACTGTGGTAACTTTTCTTTAACAATACCAGCTGTATAGTCTACCACACTTTGATTATCATAAAAGGTTAAAACAAGATGTTTACGATAAATAATAAATATTTTTTCGTACACACTGGCAAATGCAAAACGATATCTATAATCGTTTTGTACAATGTAGTGTTCATGAAAGTCATCTATTTTATCTTTATTGGTACATTCCGCACATAGCCATTGTTTTTTATTTTGTGAAAAAGAAAAGATATCTATTTTCTCGTATATTCTTTTTTGGCATATAAGACACAACATTATAAAATCAATCCTCTCTCCTTTGCGAGTTTATTCATATGTTCTATCTCTTTTATCGCTTTTTTTAAATATCGTGATGCACCATTATGTAAAAAATATACAAGACCACTTGGTGCATCAACTGTTCGTCCAACTCTACCGGCAATTTGCACAAGACTAGCTGTTGTGAATATTGGTTGGTGTGCATCTACAACAATGACATGAATATGTTTAAAGGTCACACCTCGTTCTAAAATGGTTGTGGTCAACAAACAGTCGTATTGATTGTCACGCATGGATTGGATTTTTTCATAGCGATGACTGTCTTGTGCATGTACGGATGCAATAGCTAAATTGGGATATGCTTTTTTTAACTGTTTTTCTAAAACATGCATATCGTCAATATTGGGCAAAAAGACGAGAAATGGTTGATTTTTATTTATAAATTGATGCAAAATAGAAAACAATACTTTAGGTTTTTTCTTCCAAAATCCAATATACATACTTTTTGGCACAACAAGTGGGTGCTTATGATACCTTGCGGGTAATGTCACGCAAGATAAGGTTCCTTTTTTTATTTTTTTAAGTTGATCTTTACTAGGTGTTGCTGTTAACAAAATTAAACTACTTTTTTCTTTTAATACTTTCTCAATACGATTGGTTAATATAGGATTATTGCTAAAAGGAAATGAATCTACTTCATCAATAAACAATAAATCAAACGCATGTTTAAATCGCAATAATTGATGTGTGGTACAAATCACCAATTTGCTATAACGATAAGATTCGGAATTTGCTCCGTATAAAACAGCAATATTTTCATCAGGAAAAACTTTTTTTAAGCGAAGAGATAATTCAATACATACATCTACTCTAGGTGCAGATAAACAAACTCTCCCACCCTCCTCAAGAATACGATGAATACCGTTATAAATCATTTCTGTTTTTCCTGCACCTGTTACAGCATAGACGAGTAATTGTTCATTGGATAGTGCTGCTTGCTCAATACGTTTAGATAGTTTTTCTTGTTCATTGGACAAGGTACCCTTAAAATCAAAGACAACATGTCTATGTTTATTTTTTGGTTCTGGATAAGAAACAAGATAGTCGCACTCTTTTAATAGACCTAAATTTATACAAGAAACACAATAACCACAAAATTGCAGACATATTGAACAAGGTGTTTGATACTTAATAGGCATATCACAGCGACAGCATTTTCGATTAGACACAGCTGGTATACAAATAAAAGACTTGAATTGAGATAAATCTTTCTTTTTTATAACTATCTCACGTCCATAAGCATTTTCTTTCATATTTATCACCTATTGATAATATATGCCATTTATGACAAAATCTTTGTTCTACAATAAAAAGGCTGTATAATTTTTAGGGTTGATGGCATAAGCCAGCAACCCTAATTTTATGTAGACAAAAAGGCAATTTTCTCTTAAATTAAAAGTACCACCAAATAATAAGGAGAAATTGCCTATGTCTAATATAACAGAAATCTTACTACAATTAAAGGATAAAAACATCACATTTGATCATGAAAACGTATCAGAGTGTGACATTCGACATAAAAAATCATTAGTCTTATACGGTAAATTAACCTATACACCAGATTGTTGCCCAAATTGTCACACAACCAATGGCATTGTAAAAAATGGGACACGTCAATCACGACTGTCTTTATGCCAAATTTCAGGACTAAACGCCTATTTATCACTCACTAAACAACGTTTTTATTGTAAATCCTGTCAATCATCATTTACAGCTGAAACACCTATTGTGGATAAGCATTGTTTTATCACAAACCGTTTAAAACAAAAGATAATGGATACTTTAACAGAAACCATTTCAGAAACCTACATCGCTAAACAACACAATGTATCTGTACATACGG
>NZ_WNJX01000017.1:0-45157 GCF_010892375.1 Granulicatella sp. zg-84
ATTTTAATCATACAACACCATTCTCAGTGGCAGAAAAAGAATGTGAAAAAGGTAGTGAATGGTTAATGCCATTCACTACCAACATACTCACTATTTCTCTCCACCAACACAATTTGACGAAGAGCCACAAAAAACAGCCTTTATACAAAGACTGTTTCATTATAATTAGCCAACTGATACAACTTCTTTACCGTCGTATTTACCACAAGATGGGCAAACGTGATGACTTTTTTTCAATTCGCCACAATCTGCACATGCTGTCATACCTGGTACTTCTAATTTAAAGTGTGTACGACGTTTTGCTTTTCTAGCTTTTGATGTTCTTCTTTTAGGTACTGCCATGTTCTACACCTCCTGATTACTGTCTATCTTATATTGGTATTCACCAAAGTTGTTACAGACTTTGATCTTCGTCTTCCTCATTTAAAAGGAGAGTTTTTAACCCTGCAAGTCTAGGATCAATATTGTCTTCTGCTTCTTTTTGTTTCTGCATATTGTATGCATCTTCAGTCAAAAGAACCCATCCATTACCACTTGGTAAATTGTCGTCCTCTTGTTCTGTTTGAGATAAAACTTTTAGTGGTAAACTTAACAAAATACTATCAATAATCGTTTCTGTTAAATCAACATAATTTTCCTCAATAACAGTAACAACTTCCTCTTTAGCTACTTCTACATACTGAGATAAGTAGCCTTGTTCAACATATCTTTCAGATACATCAATCATTAAAGGAACTTGGACTGGCTCCAATGTTCGTGAAGAAGGTAGAGTAACAGTAACTTCTACAACAAACGTCGCAATAACGCTATGATTGTCATACAAAAGTGACCCATTCAACTTCACAGGTGATACATCTATAATGTCAGATTCACGCTTTATCAGTGATTGTTTCAAATCCACTTCTTGCAAAAATTTTAACGGTTCAACACCATGTTCTTCAATTTGTTTCATTGACCATTTCATCTTATCACTCCTAAAGCAACATACCGAATTATACAAGGAATATATCGGTTTGTCAAATTTATCTTTTCTTATTATGGCTTAAATCGAGTTAATTATCAACCTATATTTTCTTTTTTGATATTTTGTTTACATAGCATCTAACATTAACTTACTTCTTATTCACGTAAAGTAAGTGCTCTTTTAGCGAGTATGTCAGGCATTTTATTTTCTTTATCTGAAAACCACTCAACATAATAGTGATGTAGCTGATTTAATAAAGGTAAAATTTTGTCTAAATACGGCTGCTGCCAACTATTTTTAGCACTTTTTCGGTTCAATGCCGTCACAACAACTTTACTATCCGAATATATCAATACAATATCATGATGAAGTTCTTTTTCAATTAAATAACACAAACTTTGATAAATCGCTTCATATTCTGCTTCATGATTATTCAAGGCTTTATTTAAAGGTATAGATAATTGTTGTTGCTGTTTATCCTTATATATGACAATGCCTATACCGATTCTTTGAGGTGGTATAGAGCATGCTGCATCTATATACATTTTTATCATCGTAACCTCCTATAGAACAGGAGAAAACAATCTTGAAAAAAGTTGTTTTAGTTTTCGCCATAAAGATTGTTGACTGAAATACTCTGGAGTTGCTTGTTCACAAAATTCAATATCACGCTTGAATTGTTCTTCTAATGTTTTAGCAATATAAGCATCATACATAAATGCACACACTTCAAAATTCAATTCAAAACTGCGAATATCAAAATTAGCTGTACCAACACTTGCCATTCTCCCATCAATCGACAAAACTTTAGAATGCATAAATCCCTTTTGGTACACATAAATATTTGCACCTAAACTCCCACAAATTTTTGCATAATATTCTGTTGCACGGTAAACAAGAGGATGATCCGGTTTACACGGTATCATAATATTCACTTCAATCCCCGACATAATAGCAATACGTAACGCATCCATAACACTTTCATCGGGAATAAAATAAGGTGTTTGTATCCAAATACTTTTTTTCGCAAGAGAAATCATTTTGACATAGCCCAATTTAATTTGATCCCAATCAGACTCTGGGCCACTGCACACAATTTGCATTGCTGTATGCCCTATTTCTTCAAATGGTGGAAAATATTCTTCTTTATATCCTTTTTCATCTTCTAGTTTGGCAACAGCATTCCAATCAACGAAAAAGCGTGTTTGTAGCGAATGTACAGCTTCTCCAGAAATGCGTAAATGCGTATCTCTCCAATACCCTAGTTTACCTTTTCCTAAATATTCATCGCCAATATTAAACCCACCAACATAACCAATTTTCCCGTCAATAACAACAATTTTTCTATGATTGCGATAATTAAACCGTAAGTTAACAATCGGAATAGACGACCCAAAGAAAGACAGAGCTTTTCCTCCTGCTTTTGTTAACCGTCTAAAAAATTGAGGGTTTAATGTTCGACTACCTAAAGCATCATACAACACTAACACTTCAACGCCCTGTGACGCTTTTTTATACAATGCTCTCATGATTTTTTTCCCTAAATCATCATTATTAAAAATGTAATATTGCAAATGGATATGATGTGTTGCATTGTTTATATCTTCTAATAGCTGTTCGAACTTAACATTGCCATTATCTATAATGTCAACAACATTCCCTTTTGTATACAAAGCCTCCTCCGTATTCAAAAAAAGAGAAATCATTTCTTTTTCAGCACGAGAATGCCTTTGTGCTAGTTGTCTTTTTTCCAACAATTCTTTTTGCTCACTCGCAGACACACGTAATCCTAAGCGTTCTTGTTTTTGTAAATCAAAAATATTTTCTTTAGAAATTTTCTTTCCAATAAATAAATATAAAATAAACCCAATAATAGGTAATAACACTAACACCAATAACCATGTCCACGTCGAAGAAATCCCCCTACTTTCTCTAAAAACAGTAATTAAGGCTGCTAATGTATTCAAAAAGATAATGATTAAAATTATTGTAAACATTCTCTACCTCTATTATGTCATAAAATCATACGGTGTTATACCGTCCATGCCAATCATGGCATCAATCTCATATAGTGTTTCTTCTGTTAAAATAAGTGATTTTGTCTGTATCGTTTCGTTTTGTTCAACCGATATCTCTTTTACCGCCAAACCTTCTCCTTGCAATTTTTCCACAAGCAATGTTTGTCGATACGTTACTTCCTGTTCTGTAGCGTATATAAAAGCATCTAACTCGCCGCATAACACTAAACTTTTTTTACTTCGTGTCAAAGCTGTATAAAAAATATCTCTACGTAACATACGTCCATATTGTTTTACCATTGGTAATATCACTAAAGGAAACTCACTTCCTTGAGCTTTATGTACTGAACAACAATATGCTAATGTTAATTGATGCCATTCATTTCTTTGATAGCTAACTTCATTCCCATCAAAAGAAACAACCAATTCATCTATTTTACTTTCTGTTTCTTCTGCATAAAAAATAGAAATAATTTCACCTATATCACCATTAAACACATTTTGCTCTGGCTGATTGACTAATTGTAATACTTTATCGCCAACACGAAATACTCTATCAAAATGTTCGACTTGTCGATTTGTTGATTTAGCTGGATTTAAAATATTTTGAATTAACTGATTTAACTGATTGATACCTGCTGCACCTTTATACATTGGTGCTAATACTTGGATATCTGACATTGTATAACCTTTTAAAGCTGCTTTTTCAACAATTTTTTCAACAACGAGTGCCACCTGATTGGCAGAACAAGAAAAATAAGATCTATCTTTAAAATTTTGAGAAAAATTATCTGGTAAAATACCGTCTTTAACAGAATGTGCCAATTCCACAATCGTCGATTGCTCATCTTGTCGGTACACATCAGTCAATTCTGTATAGGGAATACTTTTCGACATCAATAAATCATGTAAAATTTGCCCAGGTCCAACCGAAGGTAGCTGGTGTCTATCACCAACTAAAATAACTTGCATACCCATAGGAATAGCTTTTAACACCCAGTTCATTAACCATGTATCCACCATGGACATTTCATCAATAATTAACAAGCGTCCCTCCAATGTTTTAGTATCGAGTATATCGTCTTCAATCAACTGACCAGTTAATCCAATACCTAACAAACGATGTAATGTAGAAGCAGGTAATCCTGTCAATTCTTTCATCCGTTTTGCCGCACGCCCTGTCGGTGCCGCTAACAAAATAGGAAAATCATCAACATAAGTATGACTATATAAATCAATATCATTAAGTTTCGCAAATAATGTAACAATGCCATTGATAACCGTGGTTTTCCCTGTACCTGGGCCTCCAGTTAAAATAGAAACTGGACATTCTAGTGCTTTTTTAATAGCTATTTTTTGCGTAAGACTATATGTAATATGTAGACGTTTTTCAATGTTCTGTATTTCTTTATCAATATCAACTTGTAAATAAGAGATTTTTTCTTGATGCGTCAATCCTTTTAACGACAATACAATCCCATTTTCAGCATAATAAATACTAGGAATTGAAAATCGTCCATTATCTTCAATAATTGTCCCCACTTGCCCCATGGCAATTAGTTCATTTGCCAATGTTTCTTCATCAATTAAAACTGCTCGACTTTTTTCAAGTAGCTGTAAACTATGCACGAGTACATCTTCAGCTTTTTCATACGTATTCCCCGTTGTGTAACATCTTTCTTTTAGTGTAAAAAACAGAGCACCTCTTAATCTTTCCACTGCATTTGCTGGAAAGCCTAAACTTTCAGCAATTTGATCTGCTTTTGAAAAACCGATACCGTCTATTTTTTCAATCAATAAATATGGATTGGTTTCAATAACCTCCAAAGATTTTTCTTTAAAGGTTTGAAAAATACGATACGCTAATGTGTCATTAAATCCATATTTTAACAAGGATAATACGATGTGATTTTCTCCTTGTATACTCAACAAGGTATCATGTAATACTTCTCTTTTTTGTGTGGTTAATCCTGGGATTGTTTTTAAATTGGGGTGATGATTCAAAATCATTTCAATCGACTCTACACCAAACATATCGACAATACGTGTTGCTAACACTGTGCCAATCCCTGGAAACTTATCACTTGATAGATACTGAATAAGCCCTTTTTCAGAGAGGGTAGACGATTGCTGATAGGTTGTTACTTGGAATTGCAGACCGTATTTGGCATGCTCCACTAAATCACCATAAAAAATATATTGGATATCTAAATGAATATCACCAAATGTCCCCGTTACCACAATCGTCGTATCATCATAAGAAGTATTTGTATCTTCTACGGAAACGAGCATGACTTTATAAAAATTGGATGCATTTTGAAAATAAATCGTTTCAACGGTACCTTTAATAAATAATTGCGTCATGATTCCCTCCTATGATGATAGTTATGGGTATTATATCACAGTCAATTTCATTATTTCATCTAAAAGCAATATTCCAATTTATATTTTATAAAAGCCTTGCTTTTTCATTGCAACAAATACGTCGCATTAGTATAATAAAGCGTACATTATTTATGGAGGAACACTATGACCATTATTCAAGAAATACCTGTTTTAATCACTATCTTTGGTGGAACGGGTGATTTGGCAAAACGCAAACTATATCCAGCCTTGTTCCGCCTTTTTAAAAAAGGACATTTAAAAAACTCGTTTGCCGTTATAGGAACAGCACGTCGTGAATGGAGTAATGATTACTATCAAGAAGTTGTTTTAGAATCCATTCAACAATTATCGAATGATGATGCAGAAAAAAAAGCATTTGCAAGCCATTTCTACTATTTATCACATAACGTCGAACATACACAACATTATGATCAACTAAAACATTTGGCAGATACACTAGATGCGACATATCACACATTGGGTAATCGTGTGTTCTATTTATCTGTTGCTCCAAACTTTTTTGGTACGATTGCTCAACATATTAAAACGCAACATTTGTTAACATCAAATGGGTTTAATCGTTTAATTATTGAAAAACCATTTGGACATAATTTACAAACGGCTATTGAGTTAAACAATCAACTCACTCAAACATTTGATGAAAATCAAATATTCCGTATCGACCATTATCTCGGCAAAGAAATGGTACAAAACATTACCGCTTTACGCTGCCATAATGCACTATTAAAAGCTTGTTGGCATGCTGAATACATCGACAATATTCAAATTACCTTAGCTGAATCCGTTGGCTTTGAAGACCGTGCTGGCTATTACGATAAAAGTGGTGCTTTACGAGATATGGTACAAAATCATATTTTCCAAATTTTATCGTTATTAAGCATGGAACTACCCGAAACATTAAATGGGGAAAATATTCGAGAAGAAAAAGCTTCTGTTTTGCGTCATCTTCGTATGTATGATGAAAATGCCATTAAAGAACATTTTGTTCGTGCACAATACATTGGCAATGATGATATTATCGGATACAAAGAAGAACCAGATATTGATGCATACACACGTACGGAAACATTCGTAGCAGGAAAAATTTTCATTGATAACGCACGTTGGAAAAACATTCCTTTTTACATTCGTACTGGGAAACGTCTGTCACATAAAGACACGAGTGTACATATCCAATTTAAACCAACAAGCCCAGAAGTTGCAGGTAATCTATTAAGTATTCATATACAACCCGAAGAACAAATACGTCTATTTATCAATACAAAAGAACAAGGATTATCACATCATATCCAAATGATTGACTTAACAAAAACCTATACGCAACAAAATGCTCCCGAAGCGTATGAACGTTTGATTTTAGAATGCTTACATGGTGATATGACAAACTTTGCACACCGTGAAGAAATTGAATTATCGTGGGCTTTTATTGACCGCATTCGTCACGCATGGGACAATGACACACAATCAAACATACCAACATATACCGCTGGTAGCATGGGACCTATTGAAAGCATCCAACTACTAGAAAAAGACGGATTTCATTGGATAAATCAATAACGAAAAAGACGACAGCATGATGATACTGTCGTCTTTTTATTATCGTTTTAATATTATTCTGAATAATATGTATGTACTTGTTTCATAAAACGTTTGGTTTGAATCCATGTGATAATCCATAAAATAACGATAATCATAAGATAAGGTATTCCGACATTCCATACAAATTCTAACATCATTTTAACAGTCCACCACACTACTGGACCGGCAGTCAAAAATAATACTAATCCAAATGTAATGATACTAGATAAAAGAATGCTTAAACACATCGGTAAAAAACATATCATTTCATGGCTATCTATACTGACTACCTCTTTCATCAGACAAATAAATTAAGCGAAAGACTTTATATCAAAAGTATAGTTTCTTTTTAAAATTATTAACTTTTTTACATATCAAAAAATCTAAAAATAATATTATATCCTCAAAATCCTTTGGATTCAACAACCTCCCTCTATATGCAAAAAGAGTTTTTTGAATAAAAAAGAACGAACCACTATCTATGGGTTCGCTCTTTTTCGATTACTCTACCTTATCATTCGCTAATTGTTTTAACACAGCAAATGGACTTTCAACAGTTTCTTGTTTAGCATTGATTTTTTGTAACAATCTTTTTTCTTCGTGTTTGCTTAATTTTTGTTGACGTTGTGATTTGCTTTCTAGTTTTTCTGTAATGGAACAGAATTTACATTTGAAAAATGCTCCATTTTTACCGTCAATGATTTCCATTTTTTTATGGCATTGCGGGCAACGATGATTCGATACTTTAGGGTCTTTACGTCGTTGGTATGAACATTCAGCATTCGTACATACATAACGCTTGCCATCTTTTCCATTACGTTCACGCAATAAAGATTGGCATTCTGGGCATTTTTTGGACGTAATCGTGAAGTCTTTGTAAGCAACCTCACTCCCCTTAATTTCCTCTACTAGATGTCGTGTACTTTTTTCAATATCTTTTAAAAAGCTGTCTGAACGCTCTTTGCCATGGGCAATTTTTTCAAGAGATTTTTCCCACTGCTCTGTTAAAGTCGGTGTCACAAGAGAAGGATTAACAAGTTGTAACAACTGTTTTCCTTTAGGTGTTACTCTCAATGTCACGGCTTGTCTTTCCATTAAGTCAGATTTAATCAATTTTTCAATAATTTCTGCTCGTGTTGCTGGTGTACCTAAACTGTGTTTTTCCATGGCACCCAATAATGTTCCCTCTGACAAAGCACTCGGAGGGGTAGTGACTTTTTTCTCGCAGCTCGTTTGAACATATAGTATATCGCCTTGTTTTACGTCCACAGACACACGACTGACTTCTTGCTGTTTCCAACCTTGAACAAGGACACTGTTTTCTTTAAAGATACATTCTTGTTTGTCATTAAATTGGACTTTAATAGACACACTTTTCACTTGATGATGTGGTGCAAATAAACCTAAAAAACGCTCAACAATAAAGCGATAAATTTTGTTTTCATCAGATGATAATTTAGACAAGTTTGGCATTTGTTCTGTTGGAATAAGTGCATGATGATCACTAACTTTGTCGTTTTGGAATACAGCGGTTTGTATCACTTTCCCGCCCAAGTTGATATACTCTTTTGCTCGTTCGTCATACTTGGCAATAGCTTGAAGTCTTTCTTTCATGGTTGCTTGCATATCTGTTGTCAAATACTTACTGTCCGTTCTAGGATACGTCACAATTTTATGTGTTTCATATAAACTTTGTACAATTGACAATGTTTTTTTAGCCGAGAATTGATACCGTTGATTCGCTTCCTTTTGCAATTCTGTCAAGTCGTACGGTAACGGTGCTTTTTCCACATGTGTTTTTTCTTTTACCTCTAAAACAACACCTTTTTTCACTGTTTCCATAAAGCGTTCTGCTTCCTCTCTAGTGTCGAATTGCTTTTGAAACATTGCTTTTAACTGTTTATATTGAACATTCACAACAAAATACGTCTTAGGTACAAACGTTTCTATTTTTTTCTCTTGTTCACGTACCAATGCTAATGTTGGTGTTTGCACACGTCCGGCAGAAAGATTATCTTCATATTTCACCGTCAATGCACGTGTTACATTCAACCCTACCAACCAATCAGCTTTTGCTCGAGCGATGGCTGATTGGTATAAAGCATCATACTCGTTTGCCGGTTTTAATGCCGCAAATCCTTGCTTAATTGCCTTATCTGTTTGAGATGAAATCCACAGACGATACATCGGCTTTTGACACTTAGCAAATGCTAGTATCCACCTTGCGACTAACTCTCCTTCACGTCCGGCATCGGTCGCAATCACAATATCTTTCACATCTTTTCGTTGTACCAATTCTTTAATGGCTTTTAATTGATGTGTTGTTTTAGGCAATGGTTTTATACCAATTTCTTTAGGAATCATAGGTAATGTTGCCATATCCCATTTTTGCCAATCTTTGTCAATATCTTCGGGTAATTTCAATGTCATCAAATGCCCCAAAGCCCATGTGACAATATAATTTTTTCCTTCAAAATAGGCTTTTTGTTTTTGTGTTGCTCCTAAAACACGTGCTAAGTCTTTTGCAACACTCGGCTTTTCTGCCAATACTAATGTCTTACTCATAGATACTCCTTTATATTGCTAAAACAATCAGTAGTCATCACATATTATGACTACCGATTGCCTTTTACTGTTAAATTTTTCAACCATCGTTTCTTAAAGAAAAAGCGTAATCCAACACACATTTGAATAAATTCACAAACTTGTGTACACATAAAAATAGCAATAGCTGAAAACTGTGTGAAATAGGCTAATATTGCCATAACAGGAATGGTAACTCCCCATTTAAACCCACCGTCCATTAATAATGTAGATTTCATATCGCCACCGGCACGCATAATAAAATAATTTTGTGCACCTGTTAAATAAATCCAAAAAAACATACCGGTTAGTTGTATCATTTGTACCGCTAAATCATGTGATGCTTTGGATACTTGATACAAGTTCGGTACAATATGACTCATACCAAACATTATCAATCCTAAACATGCTGCAACAAATCCAATAGTTTTTAACAACATTTTTCCATTCTGATAAGCCTCATCTAATTTACCAGCACCCAAACGCTGTGACACCAATACTGGTGTCGCCGCTGAAATACCTTGTGTAATAGAATAAAAAATAGAAGTAGTCGTATCCGAAATAGATAAGGCTGCAATAACATTACTTCCTCTTACTCCATATAATTTCAAAATAGTCGCTTGTCCAAATGCCCAAATAATTTCATTGACAGCTAGTGGAACAGCTTTGTAACAAACGTCTTTAAATAACGCTCTATCTACTTTAAAAATATCTTTAAACTTCGTATTAAAATCAAAACCTGTTGTATAGACAACATAATAAATAATACCAAATTCCAATAGTCTTGCAAAAACTGTTGCGATAGCCGCACCTTCTACGCCCATTGCCGAAAAACCAAAATTCCCAAAAATAAGAACATAGTTCAAACATGTATTCAAGACAACACCGCTTAAACTGGCAACAAGCGGTAAGCGTACTTGTCCAACTACTTTTAGCGCTGTTCCATAATTGATTGTTAATAAATAGGGTACAAATCCTAAAATCATAATGCGAATATACGCTACGGCGAGGCGTTCAATTTCAATATCTTGTACAAAAAAATGCACAACTGTTTCAGGTATCAATAATAAAACAAGAAAAGATACGAACACTAATCCCGATGATAAAATAAGCGATGTTCTAAAGGCTTCTTTTTGCATTTCTTTATCTCGTGCACCATAAAACTGTGCAATAAACACACTAGACGCTGCCGCAATGCCAAATAAGGTAAACAGGACTATTCCTAAAATTCGGTTACTCATGGCAACTGCTGCAATAGCTAAATCTCCTAGTTGCCCAACCATTAAATTATCCACCATAGCCACCAATGTCGTGACCAAACCTTGAAACATCAACGGAATGACAATTTTAATATATTCTCTATAAAATTCTTTTGTCGTCATCTTTCCTCCAATATGCGTTTTTAGCAATTATGTGCTATGATGTATTGTATCATAGTTCAATATAGGAGGCTACTTATGAAAGTCAATTATGCAGATATTGTCATTAGTGCTGTATCTCAAAAACAATATCCAACAACACAATATCCTGAGGTTGCTTTGGCAGGACGTTCCAATGTTGGTAAATCATCTTTTATCAATAAATTAGTCAATCGTAAAAATTTAGCAAGAACATCTAGCAAACCAGGAAAAACACAAACACTTAACTTTTATGATATTGAACATTCTTTTTATTTTGTAGATGTTCCCGGATACGGTTATGCTCGTGTATCAAAAACCGAACGTGAAAAATGGGGACATATGTTAGAAGAATATTTCACACAACGAAACACATTAAAAAAAGTCTATTTACTCATGGATTTTAGACATGACCCAACAGCTGAAGATGTTCAAATGAAAGAATTTGTCGACTATTACAATATCCCTTTCCAAATTATTGCGACAAAAATTGATAAAGTTCCTCGTGGAAAATGGAACAAACACGAGTCCACTTTTAGAAAAAAATTACAGCTTTCTCATGATGATAAGATTATTTTATTTTCTGCTGAAACTGGCGAAGGAAAAGATGCTGCTTGGGAAAGTATTACACAAGCCATTCAAGAAGAACATAACGCCTAAAGACGTTTCAGAATCTTTTAAGGTTTACACGCTATTTTATAGACATACAAAACAATATGCTTATTTTAGGAGGTAAACACATGAGTGAATATAACGAACAAACAGTAGAAGAACAACTAATAGAAAATGAAGAACAACCTATACTCGTTGAAAAACCACACAAAAAGACCGCTTCTCCTATTAAAATAGGGCTGATTTCTGGTATAGCTGGTAGTTTATTAGGGGCATCTCTTATCATGGGTGGATTATATATACAGCAAGCCACAACTCGCCCTACACAGCAACCAGCAAATATTACATCTGTTACAAAAACCGTATCATCTCCAAAGGCAGAAACATCTATAACAAGTGCCATTGAAAAAGTACAAGGTGCTATTGTTTCTATCGCAAAATATCAGTCTAATACCGAAAATAATTTATTTGGTCTATCTGGTGCTTCAAATGGTTTACAAAAAGCCGGTGAAGGAAGTGGTGTTATTTATAAAGTATCTGGCGATACAGCTTATATTGTTACGAATAACCACGTTATTGAAAACGCACAAGAATTAGAAGTATTATTAAAAAACGGAAAAACGGTACAAGCTGAACTTGTTGGTACGGATAAACTAACAGATTTAGCTGTATTAAAAATTCAAAGTAGCGATGTGTCTACAACAGCTAGTTTTGCCAATTCTGATGAACTAAAAGTTGGAGAAACAGCCCTTGCGATTGGCTCTCCTCTAGGTTCTAAATTAGCATCTACTGTCACAAAAGGAATTATATCTGCTGTCAATCGCAGCGTAGATATTGATACAAATGGCGATAAACAACCTGACTGGACAATGGAAACCATTCAAACAGATGCAGCTATCAATCCGGGGAATTCTGGTGGTGCTTTAGTGGATGAAAATGGGAATGTCATCGGTATTAACTCCATGAAAATCTCCGACACATCCGTAGAAGGTATCGGGTTTGCCATTCCAAGTAATCAAGTTGTGAAAATTATTGAAGAACTTGAAAACAAAGGAAAAATTTCAAGACCTTATTTAGGTGTTGGTTTAGTTGATATGACTGATGTTTCTACAACACAACGCAAACGTTTATTATCATTACCAGAAAACGTAACAGAAGGTGTCGTAATTAGCCAAGTCCAAGAAAATTCTTCTGCTGATAATGCAGGTCTAAAACAATACGATGTCATCATAAAATGGAATGGCGAAGACATTAAAAATGCTGTATCACTTAGAAAACATTTATATAGTCACGCAATTGGCGAAAAAGTCACACTAGATGTTTACAGAAATGGAAAACTCGAAAAAGTCACTGTCACACTGACAACAAACCAAAACATGAATTAAACCTAAAATCCCACATGAATCGTTCGCATATCATGTGGGATTTAACGTTTTCATGATAAAAAATGAAAATAAGTTGAAATTATAAGACGAACGTGGTAAAGTATGGGCGTAAGCATTCGATATGTATTTATTTATATGCAATGTTTTATTCATCCAAATAATATAAAATTGGTAAAATAGTTACAAAAACATTGTATAAAAATAGATACTTCATGACTTATATAGGCAAAAACAAAGGACAGCAAGATTTGGATGCTGTCCTTTGTTTTTTGCTCTATAATCAATCGTGTTGGTGGAAATAATCCACCAACACAATTTGACGAAGAGCCATTATATTCAAAAAGCCCAACATAATAGTCAGGCTTATCTTTTTTGTTCTAACATTATATTAAAAACTTTTTATTTAGTAACGACTGTTTGTGGTAACCAAATACGAAAGACAGTTTCCGAGGGTGTTGAATAAACATCAATATGTCCTTGATGATGTAAAATGATACTTTCTACAATTGCTAGCCCTAAACCCGAACCACTAATTTGACTTGAACGTGATTGATCCCCTCGATAAAAACGAACAAAAAGTTTATTCATCACATCTGAGTCAATCATTTGTCCGTCATTTTTAACTTCTAAAATAACACCATTATTTTCTTGTCTTGCCGTGAGCTGTAATCGTTTGGCTTGACTATATTTTAATGCATTAGAAATGAGATTATCGTACACTCTTACCATTTGTTCTCCATTCATTTGAACGAGTAAATTGGACGGTGTCACATCAATATCAATCGTCATATCTTTTTCCAATGCTTCTAATTCATTCTCCACAACAATTTGTGTCAAAAAATTTTTTATAGGAATATGTTGATATTGCCATTCTTCTTTGTAGTCTTGCATTTTTATATAATCAAATAAATTATCTGCCAAACGCTTCATTTGCAAAGATTTCATATAAGCAACATGCACGTATTGTTTCAATTCTTCTTCATCAATCTCATCCGATTCTTCAATCAAACTTAAATACCCAATAATAGATGTGAGAGGTGTTCTAATATCATGACTCACATTCGTTATGAGTTCATTTTTTGTTTGTTCAATATGTCGTTCTTCTTCCATTGCCGATACGGTACTATCGACGAGTTTATTGATACTAATTGCTACTTTTCTCATACGTCCCAATAAGTCTTCTGATATACGATGATGATAATTACCCGAAGCAATATAATCTAACTCTTCTAAAATATGACTTAATTCATATTGTCTATATCGTCTACTCAATCGCCAGTATGTAAACCAAATAGCACCTAAAATCATAACCACTGTAAAAATCTGACGATATACCCCAATCATTTGATGTGTAATACCAAATACTTGTCGAAGATGTAACGCATAAAACGGTTCATTAGGTAGTGGAAATAATAATTTATTAAATAAAAATAAGCATCCAAAATAAATAAAAAGAATCGCTGTTAATGTGATTAAACCCTCTACAACTAAATGATTTAATTGCTTTTTATCAAGTGCCTTTAGTCGTTTCCATTTATGTTTAATTTTTTGATATTTTGTATCCAACACCCCAAACGGTTTCAACAATTTTTTCACCACCTGTTGCTTCCTCTAATTTATCCCTTAAATGACTAACGTGTACCATGACCGTTTTTGCAGAAACAATACTTTCTTGCTTCCACACTTTTTCAAAAATTTCTTCAGCACTAAACACTTTATTAGGATAACTTGCCAATAAGTGTAAAATACCAAATTCTAGTGCTGTTAATGGAATATTTTCTCCTGAAAATAACACTTCGTGAGATTCTTTTTTTATAATCAACGGCCCAACCTGTATATCATCTTCTTGCGTTGGTAATTGTGTATCATATCGACGTAACAATAATTTTACACGTGCCATAATTTCAAGAGGATGGAACGGTTTTGACACATAGTCATCAGCACCAAGATTGAAACCTTTAATTTTATCCATGTCGCTTCCTTTAGCACTCAATAATAATACAGGCACATGATTATTCGCTTCTCGAAGCGCTCTTAAAACAGAAATCCCATCTTTTTTAGGCATCATAATATCTAAAATAATCAATTTAATATCGGCATGTTCTTCAAGTTTTTTTAAAGCACTCATACCGTCATAAGCTTTTGACACTTGATAATTTTCTTTTCGCAAATAAATGGTTAATAAATCAACAATTTCTCTTTCATCATCTACAACTAAAATACGCATCGTGTCACTCCTTATTAAAAAACTACTTATATCATAACATGAAATAAGTAGTTTTTTATTTATCTTTATCTTTTTTTAAGGTTTATGTAATACCATGATATTTGCCAAGGTAGCAAATTGTTCAATGCTTAATGCTTCGGCACGTACACTCGGTTCTATATTGGCTTGACTCAAACTCGTCATAAGCCATTCTTTAATCGTTTCCGTTTTACCAAATCTGTGCTGTAAATTATTCCACAATGTTTTACGACGTTGTACAAATGCTGATTTAATTAAATCAAAGAAAAATGCCTCATCAGTAACATTGACCAATGGTTGTTGTCGTCTTGTTAATTTAAGAATAGCCGAATCGACATTTGGTTGTGGAGAAAATACTGTTTTAGGAACAATGAACGCAATTTCAGACATCATACAATATTGAATAGCAATCGTTAATGAGCCATATGCTTTTGTTCCAACTTTAGCTGTCATACGTTCAGCCACTTCTTTTTGCATCATCATAACAAATGTATCAATTTGTAAATCAGCCTCTAAAAAACGCATAATAATCGGTGTTGTAATGTAATAAGGCAAATTAGCAACAACACTTAATTTTTTAGACATATTTAAATGCTCTATAACAGAGGTATTTAAATCGGCTTTTAAAATATCTTGATGTAAGACAGTCACATTATGATACTCACTTAATGTGTCTGATAAAATAGGAATGAGTCTATCATCTATTTCAAAAGCCAGTACATGATTGGCTACTCGTGCCAAACGTTCTGTTAACGCACCAATTCCCGGACCTACTTCAATGACATTTGTGTCCTCATCAATCTCTGCTACATCAACAATACGCGTTAAAATATTTGGTTCAATCAAAAAATTCTGACCTAAACTCTTTTTCATAAACAAACCATATTTTTTTAAAATATCGGCTGTTCTAGTCGGTGTCGCTATATCTTTCTTTTTATCCATTTTTGATATTCTCTTCCTCTACTATCTTCGTTAAAACATTTAATACATCTTCTTTTGATATACCAAACATATTCAATCTTTTTTCTAACTGTTTACCATTAACATGCCCAATCCCTAATTGCTTACTTAACGCTTGTCGTAAATAAGCCGATTGCTCACTCCCAATCAGTGAACATCTCATTAAAAAGGATTTTGTAATATTATCATGTGAAAAATCATCAACAATTACTTTCACGTCATGTAATGCTCTTTTTAAAGCTACATCACTAGCATGCTCAACACCAAGACTACCTTTTCCTTTTGGCAACGCCTCTTGTACATGAAGAAAAGCATGTTTAACGTTTGGCACTCTTTGAGTGATGATTTTCCGAATTTTTTCACCCGGAAAATCGGGATCAGTTAATACAATGACCCCACGTAGCTGATGCGCCTTTTCAATTAACAATAATGTTTCTTCATCAATAGCGGAACCATTCGTTTCAATGGTATCTATTTTCCCAAAAACTTCGGTCAATCGTCTTGTATCATCTCTACCTTCAACAACAATTATCTCTTTCATCTTAATTCAAATAATTCCTTTGCATTTTTCATCGTTGCCTCTGCAATTTCTTGTATGCTACACTCTCGTAACTCAGCAATTTTTTCTGCCACAAAACGTACATAACTTGGTTCATTTCTTTTCCCACGAAATGGAACAGGTGCTAAATAGGGAGCATCTGTTTCAATCAACAATCTATCTAAAGGTACTTTTTTTGCAACGTCATGTAAATCAACCGCTTTTTTAAATGTCACAACACCACTTAGTGAAATATGCATTCCCAAATCTAAAAAACGGTACATATCCTCAACCGTCCCACTAAAACTGTGCATAATACCACCATAAAACATTTCGCTCTTCAAAATACGATACGTATCCTCCATTGCCTCTCTTGTATGAATACTAATCGGTAAACGATGCTCTCTAGATATAGCAATTTGGCGTCTAAATACTTTCTCTTGGACATCTTTTGGACTTGTCATCCAATGATAATCTAATCCAATTTCTCCTAAAGCCACAACTTTTTTATCAATTAACTGTTGTTGCAGCTTTTCCTCAATGGCTTTTGTGTAAACACCCGCCTCTGTTGGATGCCAGCCAATAATGCTATATATATTATCATGTAAAGCACTCAATTCTAAAGATTTTTGAATAGTTGGCGTATCAAACCCAACAACAGCAAAGTGCGTAACGCCATTTTCGTTCGCTCTTTGCAGTGTTTCTTCTAAATCTAACTCAAATGCCTCTACATTCACATGTGTATGTGTATCAAAAAACATATTGTCACCTCATTTATTCTTGTCTTTCATTATACATAAATTATGTCTAAAACACTACCAATTTAAAATCCGTACATTTTTTATCACTTTTTCATTTTTGTATTGATTTTTTGTCATTTTTATTGTACACTTTATTCATAAAGTTAAAAAACAAATAAAAACACGAACATTAAACAGGAGAATTATTGTTTTCTCGCTGTTTATTCGTTTTTTAAAATAAAAAAGGAGTTATTATGGAAAAATTTTTCAAATTATCGCAACATAACACGACGGTTGCAACAGAAATTATTGCAGGGTTTACAACATTTTTTGCTATGTCTTATATTTTATTCGTTAATCCAGCTATTTTATCATTAACAGGTATGCCCTCTCAAGCCGTCTTCTTATCAACAATTATTGCTTCAGCAATCAGTACGCTGATTATGGGACTTTTTGCCAACGTTCCTTACGCTTTAGCTCCTGGAATGGGATTAAATGCATTCTTCACATTTACGGTTGTCTTTAGTTTAGGCTTTTCTTGGCAGCAAGCATTAGCTATGGTCTTTTTATGTGGTATGTTTAATATTTTGATTACAGTGACAAAAATTCGTAAACTGATGATTAAATCTATTCCTGAAAGTTTACAACATGCTATCGGAGCAGGAATTGGGGTATTCGTTGCTTATATTGGTGTTAAAAATGCAAACTTTTTAGCCTTTTTATCAGACAGTGGCTCTATCTTGTCTGTCAACAACGCACCTTATCAAGCAACAGCAACAGTAAATGGGGTTCAATCTGTTGTATCCGGCGGTGGCATTGTTCCCGAATTAGTAAAATTCACCAATCCAACATCATTATTAGCCCTATTTGGTCTTATTTTTACAATTATTTTAATGGTAAAACAAGTACGTGGTGCTATTTTAGTAAGTATTATTACAACAACCATTATCGGTATTTTAACAGGTATTGTTACTGTTGGTCACATTGATTTTGCTGCAGGTATCGGTACAGCCTTTTCTGAATTAGGTACAACCTTTGGTGCGGCTTTTGGTTCAGAAGGATTGTTATCATTGTTCTCAGATACATCAAAATTACCAACTGTTCTACTAACCATTTTCGCCTTTAGTTTATCTGATGTCTTTGACACAATCGGTACATTTATCGGGACAGGTCGTCGTACTGGTATCTTCTCTGAAGAAGATGAACGTGCTTTAGAAAATAGTTCTGGTTTCAGTTCTAAAATGGATAAAGCTTTGTTCGCTGATGCCATTGGAACATCTATCGGTGCTGTTTTTGGTACATCAAATACAACGACTTATGTTGAATCTGCAGCAGGTATTGGTGCAGGGGGTCGTACAGGTTTGACAAGTGTTGTCACAGCATTATTATTTGTTGTATCCACACTTGCTGCTCCGCTTGTAAGTATCGTCCCAGCAGCTGCAACAGCACCCGCGTTAATTATCGTTGGTATTTTAATGATGTCCTCTTTTGCAGATATTAACTGGACAAACTTTGAAGAAGCCGTTCCCGCATTCTTCGCATCTGTTTTCATGGGATTTGCATATAGCATTTCTTATGGTATCGCAGCTGGGTTTATCTTCTATGTTATTGTGAAATGTGTCAGTGGTAAAATCAAAGAGATACACCCTATCGTTTGGTTATCTACCGCATTATTCATTGCCAACTTTATCATTTTAGCTTTAATTGCTTAAAAAAGAGAACCGACCTCATGAGGTTGGTTCTCTTTTTTATGTATTTGATTGACACCACTAGGTTTTATCTACTAAAATACAAACATATCGTTATCATATCAAAGGAGCAATTATGGACGAACTTTTCAATGCGAAAAACTTTATCAACGCCAAACATAAAAATTGTAATATCAATTACGACCGCATTTTACAAAATATGGTAAAGTCATGGCAAGAACATGGTTTTAGACCTAAAATCATGATACATAGTTGTTGTGCACCATGTAGTACAGTTGTGTTAGAGTATTTAGCCGATGTGGCAGATGTCACTATTTATTTTTCAAATTCCAATATTCATCCTAAATCAGAATATGACTACCGTAAACAAGTGCAAGAAGATTTTATTATCCAATTCAATCAAAGAACCAATCATACCGTTCAATTTTTAGCGGATGAATATAATCCAAAACGTTTTTTAGAAATGGCAAAAGGTATGGAAGATGAAGTAGAAGGTGGCAAAAGATGTCATGCCTGCTATGACATGCGCTTAAGCCGTGCTGCTGAAAAAGCAAAAGAATTAGATTTTGACTATTTCGCAAGTGCTTTAACATTATCACCACATAAAAATAGCCAAATCATCAATGACGTTGGCTTTAATATTGAAACATTTTTAACCGTTCATTATTTACCATCTGATTTCAAAAAAAATAATGGTTATCGCCGTTCTGTTGACATGTGTAAAGAATATGACATTTATCGTCAATGTTATTGCGGTTGTGTCTTTGCTGCTAAACAACAAGGGGTTGATTTAAAAGCAGTAAATCAACACGCAAGAGAACAACTTGAAAAACATAGACAAAACATTCCTTTTTATTTTATTAAACAAAATGATAATGATTAACTCTGATTTGGCTTTTTATACAAACAAACAGGAACGACCCCCAGTCGTTCCTGTTTGTTATTCTTTACCTTCTTTGACAATAGCTGATAAAACTGGATAACCTGCATCTTTTAAAACAGTAGATACTTTATCTGCATTTTGACTTGCTAAGTGTAAGACAACTTGCACTTTTTCGCCACCGTGATAAACAGCAATTTGGTTAATATTAACATTTTCTTGACGTAGTAAAGCTAATACTTTTTCAAACTCACCCACTCTATCATCTAACGCAATCGTCAAACGTGTGCCTTTTTTATAATATCCTAATAAATCAACAAAGGCTTCTAACACATCAGAATGTGTGATAATACCTACTAAAGCATCATTTTCAACAACTGGTAAGACACTAATTTGATGCTGACGCATTGTTTCAGCTGCTTCTTCTAATAAAGCATCTGGATGAATGGTAATCACATGTTTTTCCATAATATCTTGAACAGTTGTTTTTGTTAACAAATAGTTGATTTCATGCATACTTAAACTTGTTGCCGTTGACGGTGTACTTTTCGCAATCAATTTTTCTGTTAATAGACCCACTACATGTTTGCCTTGCACAATGGGCAAACGTGTCACATTATGCTTTTTCATTAAATCTAGTGCCTCTAAAATACGTACATCTCCAGTAGCTGTCACAACTTTATCGGTCATATAGGTTCTAACATCCATTTTTATTAACCTCCTAAATACGCTTTTTGTACTTCTTCACTTGCCAATAATTCTTGCCCTGTACCTGATAATACCACTTTTCCACTTTCAAGTACATAGCCTCTATCAGAAATGGACAAAGCGACATTTGCATTTTGTTCAATCAATAAGACAGTTGTACCTAAGCGCTGAATATCTTGAATAATATTGAAAATTTCACGAATGAAAATAGGAGCAAGTCCCATTGACGGTTCATCTAATAACAACAATTTTGGACGAGTCATTAACGCACGTCCCATGGCTAGCATTTGTTGTTCACCACCTGATAAAGTTGATGCATCTTGATTTTTACGTTGCTCTAAAATTGGAAAACGCTCAAAAACCATTTTTAAATCTTTTTGAATACCGTCTTTATCTTTTCTTAAAAAGGCACCTAAATCCAAATTCTCTTGAACACTCATTCCTTTAAAGACATGACGTCCCTCTGGCACATGAGCAATACCCTTTTCAACAATTTTTTTAGCAGAAATCGTATGAATTGGTTCACTTAAATATGTAATTTGTCCACTAGAAGCACGTTCTAACCCTGAAATAGTACGTAAAGTGGTCGATTTTCCTGCACCATTTGCTCCGATTAAACTGACAATCTCGCCTTCATTCACTTCAAAAGACACATTATTTATCGCTTGAATCATTCCGTAATGGACGCTTAAATTTTCTACTTTTAACATACTATTCACCTCCTAAATACGCACGAATAACATCAGGATTTTGTTTGATTTCCTCTGGCGTTCCATGCGCAATTAAACGCCCATATTCTAAAACATAAATACGCTGACAAATCGACATTACTAAAGACATATCGTGTTCAATTAAAACAACCGTAATATTAAAATCTCTTTGAATTTGATAAATCAACTCTGTCAACTCTGCCGTTTCTTGAGGATTCATTCCCGCAGCAGGTTCATCTAAAAACAAAATTCTCGGGTTTGTTGCTAAAGCACGTACAATCTCTAATCGACGTTGCTCCCCATAAGATAAATTTTTAGCAACGACGTTGCTTTTTTCATCTAAATGAAAAATACTCAATAAAGACAGTGCTTTTTCTTGCATATCGGTTTCATTTTTATAAAATTTAGGTGTTCTAAAAAAGCTATCAAATAACCCTACACCTTTTTTACTATGCATGGCTATTTCAACATTTTCTAATACAGTCAAATCACTAAACAAGCGAATGTTTTGGAATGTTCTTGTCAATCCCAAATCACTGATTTCATAAGGTTTTTTACCATTTAATAGTACAACACCTTTATCTGTTTTTAACGTGATTGTTCCTTCTGTTGGTACATATACACCCGTTAATAAATTGAATAAAGTTGTTTTACCTGCTCCATTTGGACCGATTAAGCCAATCAATTCATTTTGCTCAAATGTCATATCAACTAATGATACAGCAGATAAACCACCAAAATTTTTTGTTAATTGTTTTACTTCTAACAAACTCATTTTTGACTAGCTCCTTTCTGACGATTTAAAAACGGAGAAATCATCAATTCTCTACGTCCTAGTAGACCACTCGGTCTAAAAATCATCACTAAAATAAGGGCAATCGCATAAATAATCGTACGCCATTCTCCTACTGGTTGTAATAGCGTATTTAATATACCTAATGAAATAGCCGCAATAATAGACCCTGTAACACTACCGATACCACCAAATACAACAATAATTAACACATCAATTGATTTTTGGAATGTAAAATCTTTTGGTGCAACAACACCTAAATAACTTGCATATAAAGTACCAGCAACACTTGCTGTCATAGCACCTATAACAAAAGCTGTAACTTTATATTTAAGTGAGTGAACGCCCATAGCTTCAGCAGCAATTTCATTTTCACGAATAGCCAATGTCGCACGCCCTGCACTACTACGAATATAATTTAAAACAAGAACAGTTGTTATAATGACAAACACATAAACAATAGACCATGTTGCTGTATCTGGAATACCGCTGATACCAATAGCACCATTCGTAATATTATCTGATGTTAAAATAATAATACGTATAATTTCTGATGCACCAAGTGTAGCAATAGCTAAATAATCTCCTGTTAAACGAAGTGTTGGAATACCGATTATCACAGCAACACCACCTGCAAGTATAGCCCCAACGAGCATACCTAAAAGCAATCCTAAAATACCGTCTACTTGCATCATTAAAATAGCACCTGCATAAGCACCAATCGCCATAAATCCTGCATGCCCTAAAGAAAACTGTCCTGCGATACCAATCACTAAATTTAATCCTACAGCTAAAATAATATTGATAAAAATCGTTACCAATGTTCGTTCATATACTTGTGTAATAATACCTTGTGCAATGAGAAAATCAATTAAAAGGGCAACTAGCACAATCAAAGCAATCCAAATAATATGTAATTTTAAATGTTTCTTCATGCGCATTCACCTACACTTTCTCTTTTACATTTTTACCAAGTAAACCTGCCGGTCTAACAATTAAAATCACAACTAAAATAGCATATACAAAAGCATCTTTATATAATGAGAAGCCTAAAGCATTCACAATAGTTTCCAAAAGACCAATTAAATAGCCACCTAACATCGCTCCTGGCACACTACCAATACCACCTAAAACAGCAGCAATAAATGCTTTTAATCCTGGCGTAACACCCATTAAAGGTGTCATTGCTCCATAGTAGACACCTACCAACACACCTGCTGCTCCAGCTAATGCTGACCCTAATAAGAATGTAAATGTAATCACATTATCTACATTTATTCCCATCAACTGTGCTGCTTCTTCGTCTGTACTAACTGCACGCATCGCCTTCCCCATTTTTGTACGTTGAATAACCAATGTCAATACAACCATTAAGGAAATCGTAATTAGAAAAATAAGTACTTGTTTCAATGTAATATCTACACCAAATAATTGAAATGATTGTTTTCCTAATACATCTGGAAACACTTTTGTTTCTGCTCCAACTTGTACAATCATGATATTCTCAATAAAGTAAGATACTCCTATGGCTGTAATTAATGCTGCAATTTTAGCTGATTTACGTAATGGTTTATACGCAATCCTTTCAATAACAGCACCAATAATTGCACATGCTAACATGGATAAAATTAGAGCACTGAAAAAATCAAGTTTCAAAATAGAAATTAATGCAAAACCAATATACGCTCCTAACATTAAAATATCGCCATGTGCAAAATTGATTAAACGAATGATACCATATACCATGGTATATCCTAATGCAACGAGCGCATAAATACTACCTAACGAAATAGCATTTACTAATTGTTCCATAAAATCCTCCTCTTATAGTATTTTCTTCATATCTTTATGCATAATACCTGCATCATCATATTCATCACTATCAATGACATAACCTAATTTTTCATAAAATGGAATGGCATGTACTTGTGCACCAAGTGTTAATGTACGAAAACCTAATATTTTTGCATAGCGTTCTACTTCAAGCATTAGCTTTTCTCCTAGATGTGCACCTCTTGCCGTTTTAACAACCGCAACACGTTGAACTTTTGCCAATACATCCGTTTTTGGAAGTAAACGTGCCGTTGCAACTGGTTGATCATCTTTATACAAAACAACGTAGTGACAAAGTGATTCATATTCATCAATCTCTAATTCTTCGGGTACTTGTTGTTCTTTAATAAACACATCTTGTCGAATCGTTAAGCCATGTTGGTATATCAGGCTATTTATATCTTGTGTCCAATAAAACATACTATCTCCTCCAATAATCAAGCATAGGATAGTACCTAGCGATACTATCCTATACACCTTTACATTATTTAGGTTCTACAACTGTATAACCTTTCTCTTGACCGTTTTCTAATTCAATGACATACGTTGATTTTACTGTATTATGTTTATCATCAATACTAAATTTACCAGTAACACCTTCATAGTCTTTTGTTTGACCTAATGCTTCTGTTACTTTGGCACGATCTGTTGAGCCTGCTTTTTCAATAGCTTTTAATAAAACACCTGCTGCATCATACGCTAACGCTGCAAACGCATCTGCTTCTTTACCATATTTTTCTTTATATGCTTTTAAGAATTTTTGAACTTTTTCGTCTGTTGATAATGTTGTGAAATGGTTTGTATAGTATACTTTATTAACATTTTCTTTTCCTGCTAATTCTGTTAATTTACTACTTGCAAATCCATCTCCACCTAAGATTGTCGCTGTAATACCCATTTCACGAGCTTGTTTAATAATTAAACCAGCTTCTTCATAATATCCAGCAATAACTAAAGTATCTAATCCTGTATCTTTTATTTTTGTTAAAACAGCGTTAAAGTCTGTTTCTTTTGAGGCAAAACTTTCTGTTGCAACTACTTCTCCTGTGTATGCAGATTGGAATGATTCTGACAAACCTTTTGCATAGTCAGAAGATGAGTCTTTTAATAAGACAACTTTTTTAGAGTTTAATGTGTCATTTGCAAATTGTGCCAATGCTTTTCCTTGGAATGAATCACTATAAGCAACACGATAAACGTAATCTAATACTTTTCCTGAGTGATCTACTGTTACATTATCTCCTGTTGCTGCCGGTAATACAACTGGTGTTTTTGCTTTTGTAATAACTGGCGTTTGTGCATTCGCATCTCCAGTTGTTGCAGGTCCTACAATTCCTACAACTTGTTCTTCCGTCGCTAATTTTGTTGCGACACTTGCAGATTCTGTTGAATCTGATTTATTGTCTAATTTAACGACTTCAATTTTTTTACCTAAAACACCACCACTTGCATTTGTTTCTTCAACAGCTAAGTTCATTGCATCTAACATTGGTGTCCCATAAGCTGCTACTGCTCCAGATAATTCAAAGTTGGCACCTAATTTAACTGTTTCTGTATTTGCTGTATTTGTTGTTGCTTTATTTGAAGCTGTCGAACACGCACCTAATGCTAATGTTGCAACAGTTAACATGCTTAATAATTTCTTATTCATAAATTTCTCCTTTAATAAAAATAGTTATTATAGGTAGAGATTATAGAATATTCTGACAATTCTGTCAATACTTTTTGTTAAAAAAGAACAAGTTTTTCTCATATTCTTTTCATCTGGTTGATTTATACATTTAAATCATATATAGTAAACATAAATTTGTTTGATTATAAGGGAGTTTTTCAGACTATGCATCATTTTAAAATCGGATTAAGAACACTTAAAACGGCTATTTCAGTAGCACTTTGTGTCATTATTTGTTGGCTTGTCAAAAGAGATAACCCTGTTCTTGCTTGTCTTGCAGCAGTATATTGTTTACGTACAGACCCAACATCTAGCCTACATTTTAGCAAACATCGTCTATTTGGTACTTTTGTGGGCGTTATCGTTTCGATGCTTTCTATTGTTATCCAACAAATATTTATACGTTCTGTATTCGTTGATGCTTTTGTTGCTTTTTCAGGAGCTATTTTAGTCATTGTTATTTGTAATCTAGCAAAACACCCCGAAGGTATTATTACAGCCATGTCTACATTCTTAATCATTTGTTTTAACACACCTTATACAGAAAGTATTGGTTATGCGATGTTTCGATTATTAGACGTCACAATGGGGGCAACCGTCGCTGTTGTGATTGACTGGCTACTTCCTTCAAAAAAAGTATATACCTCTCATACAAAATGATATATAAACAAATTTGTCACTAACATTTTCCAATATTAGTGACAAATTTTTATTATTTAAAACATTGGCTTTATACGCCTTTTCTCTTTTACGTTTATATAAAAATTGTGTTGGTAGAAAAATCTACCAACACAATTTATTATAGAGATTTTTCACTCTTTACAATACTTTATTTAAAAAATCTTTTGTACGATTATGTTGAGGATTACCAAATACTTCTTCTGGCGTTCCCTCTTCAACAATATAGCCACCATCCATAAATATTACTCTATCCGACACTTCACGTGCAAATCCCATTTCATGTGTCACAATAATCATCGTCATACCATCTTTGGCTAATTGTTTCATCGCTTCTAGAACATCTCCAACCATTTCTGGATCAAGTGCCGATGTCGGTTCATCAAACAATAAAATTTCTGGTTTCATCGCTAAAGCTCGAGCAATGGCAACACGTTGTTTTTGTCCGCCCGATAATGATTTTGGATATACATTTGCTTTGTCTGCTAGTCCAACCATATCTAGTAATTTAATAGCTTCTTTTTCTGCCGTTTCTTTATCCTCTTTTTTCAACTCAACTGGTGCCATAGTAATATTTTCCATAACAGTTAAATGTGGAAATAAATTAAAATGTTGGAACACCATACCAATATTTTCACGAACTTTATTGATATTTACTTTAGGGTCAACTAAATCTTGATTATTCACAATAACATGTCCATCTGTAATATCTTCTAATTTATTTAAACAACGTAAAAATGTACTTTTTCCAGAACCAGATGGACCAATGATACATACAACTTCCCCTTCAGTAACCGTCATATTTACATCTTTTAATACTTCTAATTTCCCATAATTCTTTTTTAAATTTTGAACAGAAACTTTTACTAAATCACTTCTTTTTGTCATCATTTTTAACATCCTCCGGTAAGTTTTTACTAGAAATCTAGTATCACTGTTTCTATTATACTTGATTTATCGGATAACTCAAAAAGAACATCTCTTTACATGTTATAAAATATAACACGCAAATCGCTACTCAGTGATTTGCGTGTTTAAGTTTAATATTTTTACAATGAGTGACGTCGCTTTTTCCATACTTTCTAATGTAATAAATTCATAACGTCCATGGAAATTTTCACCACCAACAAATAGATTTGGTGTTGGTAATCCTAAATAAGAAATTTTTGAACCGTCTGTTCCACCTCTAAATGGTTCAATAATCGGTTCAATGCCTAAGTCTAACATTGCTTGTTTTGCTAACTCAACAATCGACATATCTTTTTCAATAATGTCTTTCATGTTGTAATATTGATCAAAAACTTCTATGAACACACGTTCTTGGTCATAAGACGCATTGACTTCTTTCACAATATCAATGATGTTTTGTTTACGTTGCTCAAACAATTCTTTATCATGATCTCGAATGATATACACCATTTCTGCTTCGTCAATCGTCCCTGTCATATTGTGCAGTAAATAAAATCCCTCATAGCCACTTGTTTTCTCAGGCACTTCTTTTTGTGGTAATTTTCCATCAATCTCCATTGCTACTTTCATAGCATTTACCATTCTATCTTTTGCTGTTCCAGGATGTACACTAGTTCCTTTAATGCGAATAGTTGCTTGTGCCGCATTAAACGTTTCATATTCCATACGCCCAACTGTGCCACTATCCATTGTGTAAGCAAAGTCCGCATGGAATTGCTCCACATCAAATAAGTCGGCCCCTCTACCAATTTCTTCATCAGGACCAAAAGCAATGCGCACATCCCCATGTTGAATATGTGGATTTTTTTGTAAAAATTCGATTGCTGATAAAATTTCAACGATACCTGCTTTATCATCTGCACCAAGAAGTGTATCCCCACTTGTCGTAATCAATGTTTCACCAATATAATTTTTTAAGTTTGGAAATTCTTCCACAGATAAAATATATTGACCTTCTTCATCTAATACAATATCTGAACCTGTATAATGTTCATGAATACGTGGTTGTACATTTTCTGAATTAAAATCCGCTGTATCCACATGGGCAATAAACCCAATCGTTTTAGCATGAGGAACATTCCCTTTATAAGTAGCTGTTAAAAAACCATTTTTTTCATTATAAAAAATATCGTCTAAACCCATATCTTCTAAATCTTTTTTTAATAGCATTAAAAAATCAACTTGCACTTGTGTTGTTGGGACACTCGTACTTTTCGCATCAGAACGTGTGTTTATACGACAATAGCGAATAAAACGCTCTAGTAAATTAGGATACATTTCAATCACCTCTTATTTATTTTAACATTTTCATTTTTTTAAACACATGCCATAAAACAAAACAGAACCCAATAGAAATTAAAATCGTGATGAGCCAACTAAGTGATGAATCTGCTAGAGGTAATGTTTTTGTATTCATACCATAAAACCCAAAAACAATTTCTGGTACGGTTAGTAAAACCGTCCAAATCGTCAATGCTTTCATTGTTGTATTCATATTATTGTCGATAATGGTTGAATAAGATTGTTTTTCTTTTTCTACTAAAATAATATTAATTTCAGACACTTCAATCGCCTGCATAATCTCAACGAGAACATCCTCTAATTTTTCAGATTCTCTATCTGAAAATTGAACAGGACCATAGCCCCATCGACGACGCAATGTGTTTAAAGCAATTTTATTTGCTTTTAAAGAGGTTGATAAATACACAAGTCCTTTTTCGACATTTAGCAAGCGGTAGATTTCACTATTACTTGCATTTTTTCTAAATGATTTTTCAATATTGTCCCATTCTTTATGTAAAATACGTAATTTTTCATGGTATAGAAGTGAAAAATTATACACAACCGAAAAAATCATATGGTATAAACTGTCGTATTCCACTAACTCAAACGAACGTTTTAACAAATGATTGATTTGTGAATAATCTTTATCTTCATTCATGAACGTATACACTTTATTGTCTTTCATAATAAAAATAAGTGGTCTTGTTGTATAGCTTTTAGAATCAGAATCAAAAAATGGCACGTCAAAACTTAACAGTCGAGCATGGTTTTCATCGTCTTCCTCCACACGAGCACTTTCATCAATATCGGTTGCATACTCTAAAAACTCATTCGATAAATCGTCCTGCTCGTTTAAAATTTGCTTATCTTCAATAGATAAACTTTTTATGTTAATCCATTCAACTGTTTCTGCTTTTGTCTCCAATAATGTTCTAGTAATCACATGATTCACTCCTACATAGCTCGTTTTTCATAAATATATTTTGGTTCATCTAATCTATCATCATAATCGACAATAAAATCATAGCCATCAAAGAACCATTCATCTCCAGATTCAATAAAATATGGAATATCATTTAAAATAGTGACAGCATAAGGCCTACTTGGTTCATTCACTTCAAGTGCCAAAGAAAAACTTTCATGTATTGGACTACATCCATATACTTGTCCAAAAAAACGAACGCCTCTCCCTTTTGAAATGCCCATTTCACGTTCATACCACTGTTGAGCTTTTGGTTTTACAATAATATTCATCACTATTTTACCAATCCTTTCTTAAACGCATAAATGGTTGCTTGTGTTCTATCTTCTACTTCCAATTTTGATAAAACATTAGACACATGTGTTTTTACCGTTTTTAATGTAATAAATAATTTCTCTGCAATCTCTTGATTTGAATAACCTTGAGCAATCAACAATAACACTTCGTTTTCTCTTAATGTTAAATCTTCATGTAATTCTTTTTCATGCGGTGCTTGTTGTTGAATTTTCTCAATAATTTGTTTTCCTAAAACTTGTTCACCGGCATATACTTTGTAAATCGCATCAGAAATATCTTGTGCCATTGATGTTTTCAATAAATAGCCTCTAGCTCCTGATTTTAAAGCTGGAAATACTTTTTCATCATCCAAAAAACTTGTGACGATAATAATTTTAGCTTCTGGCCACTGTGATAAAATACACTGAGTAGCTTCAATGCCATCCATTTCTTCCATCACCAAATCCATTAAAATCACGTCCGGTTTTAGTGCCAATGCTTTTTCTACGCCCTCTTTTCCATTACTTGCTTGACCAATAACAGAAATATCCTCCTGTATAGACAAATATGCCGACACACCTAATCGAACCATTTCATGATCGTCTACTAATAATACGCTAATCATCGAAACACCCCTCATCTTATAAAATTTATCATACACTGATTACTCTATTTTATCAATTATATTTTTATATCAATAACCGTCCCTTGATTTTTCACACTTACAATTTTAACCGTTCCACCCAAGCCTGCAATACGCTCTTTAATATTCGATAAACCATAGCTACTCATTTTCAATGTATTCGTATCAAACCCCACACCATTATCAACAACACGCAAATGTATATGCTGTTTGTTTTCGTATAAATACACTTCCAAAGTTGTTGCTTTGGCATGTCTTAATACATTCGATAATAATTCTTGAACAATACGAAACAGGTGATCCTCGACTAAAGTAGACACGTGAACAGATTGAATATCTGAGACAATAGTAATATTCATTTTTGAATCTAATTCTTCTAATAAATACATAACCCCTTGTGAAAGTGACTTATCTCCTAATTTCACTGGCCGTAGATGTAATAAAAGTGCACGCATTTCTTTTTGTGCCTCATTTATGGTATATTCAATCATATTTAATTGATTTTTCAAAGCATCTGATTGATCCTTTGTTAATTGGTTAACAGCAGATAGCATCATCATCGCTGCAAATAGTTGCTGACTTACTGAATCGTGTAATTCTCTTGCAATACGATGTCTTTCTTCTTCTAATATTGTTGAACGTTCTTCTTCACTAATAGGTGTATGTGTATCTGTCCAAATTTTCATATTTTCAGATAACATTTGCATTTTATGTGCCAATGTATTTATTTGTTCATCTAACACATTCGAATACGTCGCAATCATCCCTCTTTTTTGATGACTTTCTGAAAAAATAGCGTGGTGATAGTTACCTACCACTAGCCAATGTAATTTTTGAACCAATCCTCTTTGACTATATTTTAATCCATAGTATAAAAAACTTGCTAAAATCATACTCAAAAAAAGTAAAATACCACCTAAATAAATATAAAAAGGTACTTTATACACACGATATGTCAATAGCTCTAAAAAACGAACATATTGTTTTAAAGCAAAAATGGTTAATGCACATGTTAATGTCATAATACTTAAAATAATGAGGAAAATATTTAACCATCGGAACTGTTTCATCATACACGAATCACCTCAAGATTTCCTAAATAAACAGTTGTCACAATTTTAACTGTTCTTAAAGCAGAGGTATAATTTTCAGAATACACCGTTAATTGCTCATTTGTTAAATAATACTCTTCATTCTCAAACAATACATTTCCTTTTAAGGTACTATGATTCAAAACAACCCCTATCTCAACAGGAACAACAATACAAACATCACCCGCTCCTTTATGAATGACAATAATATTTGCATTATTTTCTAATAAATAGGTGTTACCCAAATCAATCATCGTATCTCCAAACCATGTCACCAAATGTATATCATCCCATTCATACGTTTGTGTTAAACGATTTTCGTTTGTCCACCAATTTCGTTTTTGGACACGTCCATATTTTTGAATGTCTTTATCTTTTACGTGCAATACCATTTTTCTATCGAATTGATGAAATCTTGTCACAATAATATCAACAATGCCTTTCCACACAAAAAAGGAAATAGCCACAATGAGTATTAAAATAGCAAAAAATATCGGATTCAATAAAAAAAACACAAAAAACAATGCTAATGAAACACCTAGTGTCAATTTGCCAATAATGTATTTAAAAAAAGCAATACCTAAACCTGTTGTAATTAAAATCAATGTCACTGTCAGAATATCGACTGTTTTTACAATCGTAAATAGGAGCATCACACTCAAAACGATAACTACAAATAATAGAATACCTGCTATGATTAAAGATTGTTTTGCTGTTTTGTGCTTCATATTATGTTTCACACTCCATCAATTTTTAAATTTCACAATCGTCGCACCATTTCCACCTTGGTTAATCGGCGCAAATTCAAAACTTAAAACGCCTCTATGCTGTTTCAAATGTTTTGTCACGCCTTCTCGAATGGCTCCTGTTCCTCTACCATGAATAATTGTCACTTGTGGATATCCAGATAATATTGCTGCGTCTAAATATCTGTCTAATTCAACAAGCGCATTGTCATAACGTTGTCCTCTCAAATCAAGTTGACTCGTTACTTTAGTTGCACGCCCACCTTTCAAGGTTGGAATATATTTTTTCTGTTTTGGATTTTCTGAATCAATCAAGCGAATATCATGAACAGGTACTTTCATTTTAAGCATACCCATTTGAACGACCCATTCTGTTTCATTGACTTTTTGGTTCAAGATACCTCTTTGTCCATAAGACATTACTTCTACGGAATCGCCAACTTTCAAGTTTTTTTGTCGTTTTGCTTTTTGTAAAACTTTATTTTTCTTCAAACTCTCTTCATGCTTCAGTTGTGATAAAGCCGTTTTCTTAGCAATAAATTCATGTTCTTTAATAACCGCTTTCCCTTGTTCGAGTTGCATACGACGAATATCTGAAATGATACTTTCTGCTTCTTGAGATGCTGATTCAACAATCGCATTTGCTTCTTTTTTCGCACGTTCTTCTAAAGTATCTTTTTCTTCTTCGAATTGACGTTTTTGTTCTTCTACTTCTGCTAGCATTGCTTTTGCTTGTTTCAAGTCTTTTTCAACTTGCTCTTTTTCTTTAGCAATATCTTGTCGCATCGTTTCTAAAGCACTAATCATTTCATTTAAGGATTGTGTTTCTTCATCAATCAACCCTCGTGCTTCTTGTATAATATGTTCATTTAGCCCTAGACGTTTTGAAATATCAAATGCATTACTACGTCCCGGAATACCTAATAGAAATTTATATGTTGGTGCTAATGTTTCCGTATCAAATTCCATACTAGCATTGATGGTCCCCGAACGATTGTATCCATACATTTTCAACTCTGGATAATGTGTTGTTGCAATAACATAAGAACCAACTGTACCAATATGATCCAATATAGCAATGGCTAAACTTGCCCCTTCTTGAGGGTCTGTCCCCGCACCTAATTCATCAAATAGTACCAAACTTTTATGAGTAATTCCTTGTAAAATAGAAATAATATTTGTCATATGAGATGAAAATGTACTCAAGCTTTGTTCGATAGACTGCTCATCACCAATATCGGCAAAAACATTTTCAAAAACAGCAATTTGACTACCTTCATCCACTGGGATGTGTAATCCAGATTGTGCCATTACTTGTAATAAACCCACCGTTTTTAACAAAATTGTTTTACCGCCCGTATTTGGTCCAGTAATCACAATACATTGATACTCTCCACCAAGTAAAACATCATTTTTAACCACCAATTTTGCATCAATTAATGGATGTCTTGCCCCATACAATGCAACTTCATTTTCATCACTAACATCTACATTCATAGCACGAAGTTGTTTCGCATATAAGGCTTTTGCGTTAATAAAATCTAATTCTGCTAAAATTTGATGATTGATATAAATATCCGAAATATGTGGGACTAATAAAGAAACAATTTCCCATAAAATTCTTTCAATTTCTTGTCTTTCTTCTACTTGTAGAGCATGTCTTTTATTATTTAAATCTTGTACTTGTGTTGGCTCAATAAATACTGTTTGCCCCGATGCACTTTGATCTTGAATCGACCCACCAAATGTATGTTTAAATTCTTGTTTTACGGGTAAAACATACCGGTCGTTACGTATAGTAATAACAGCATCTGTTAATTGGCTTTGTTTTTGTCTTAAAATATTTTCAAGAGCTTCCTTCACTTGTTGTTCTGCTCGTTTTTGTGATGTACGAATACGTCTTAGTTCTGGGCTTGCAGTATCCAATACTTCTCCGTCATCTGAAACAGCTTCTTTAATACGAGAAACAACATGAGGTAAGACTACTAATTCTTTTGCTAAATGATGTACTCTTTTTAAAACGATGTCTGCTTCTTCTACTTGAACAAAAAATCGTTCGACTTCTTTTGCTGTTGTTAAAACACGTCCAATGTCTGCTATTTCTTTGGCATTTAATGTAGCACCTATTTCCAATCGTTTCACATGTGGCGTAATATCTTTTAAGATTGGAGAAGGAATACCTCCTTTTAAGCGCAATAATAACACAGCATCATCAGTATCTTCTAAATGTTTCATAACTTGCTCTCTATTTGAAAAGGGGTGTAGAGCAAATACTTTTTGTTTCCCTAATTCACTTGATGTAAAACTAGCTAATTGTTGTAATACTTTATCAAATTCTAGCTTTTTTAATGTTTTTGTATCCATTTTATCTATCTCACCTACTTTTACAATAAAAAAATATCAAGAGTATTTTATCATAAATCCTATATTTACTCAAAAAGGAGGTTATAAAAACCTCCTTATACATACGCTAACCACGTTTTCATAATAATATCTGAAATGATTGGTGTGTGTTGTACAATAAATGTCGCAAATGATGTTCCGCTAAAGACATCTTGAATGCTTTGAATCGGCACAACAGATAATAAAGTAAACAGAAAATATAAACCTATCCAGTTACATACAAAACCTAGAATGGCACCGCCTAAAGTATTCAACTGTTTAATCACAATAATTCGACTTAATTTATTTAAAGTAGCAGCAACAATACGTGTAATAACCCACCCTATAAATAAAATAACAACATAAGCTAGTGCATTATAAAATGTTTTGTCAAATTGAACATTTTTCAATAAATTATATAATGAAAATGCACTTGCTGTAGTATCTGAAGGGTATGGTACAATCATTTCTAATGTTTTCGACAAACTACTATAAAATGTACTTGCAATGAGCAATGTGACAACATATCCTGCCATATGAACAGCTTGTAAAATAAGTCCCCGTCTTGCTCCTGAATAAACACCAATTGCCAATACTAGTAAAATTACAATATTTACCATATCATTCCTCATTTCTTTCTAATTGCTGGAACATAGTCATCATCAGAAAAAAGTGACTGTTCCACTAACATATGCTCTTTTTTTTCAACAGATACATTCACATCTTGGTCGAATGTGTGTACCCCTCTGATAAGCAGCTGTTCTGGATCTTCTAATGTTTTAATTTTTGATTCTAATTGAGCAATTTTTCGTTGTAAACGAATAATCTCTTGTTCTTGAGATAATTGCTTCGATACAGTATTCAGTGCTAATAAAACAGCACAATCCACTTTAGATAATTTAGGGGATTTTTGTTTTAATAAGGTTAGCTGTTCATCTACAAGCTGTGTGGCTACTTTTAAATGCTCATCAGATTTATTTCCAACAATAATGTATGTTTCACCATTTATCACAGCTTTATAACGTCTTTTGCCTGTGTCCATTTTTTCGCCACCTTCCATAACGTCTGTTATTTATAATCTTTTTGTTTATAACCGTAATCATTCAAATAACTTTGTTTGTCACGCCAGTCTTTTTGTACTTTTACCCATAATTCTAAGTAAATTTTATCATTTAGTAAAGCTTCAATATCTCGTCTTGCTCGTGTTCCAATTTCTTTTAATAATCGTCCGCCTTTTCCAATAATAATTCCTTTTTGACTAGAGCGTTCTACAATGATAGTTGCATAAACATGAATTTTACCTTGTTCATTCCGTTGCATTTGATCTACCACAACAGCAACAGAATGTGGTATTTCTTCTTTTGTTAATTGTAACACTTTTTCTCGAATAAATTCAGCAACTACAAAATATTCTGGGTGATCCGTTACTTGATCAGCTGGATAATATTGCGGTCCCTCTGGCAAGTGATTTTTCAAAATCTCTATCATTTCAGGCACGTTATTACCTTGCAATGCAGAAATTGGAATAATTTGTGCAAAATCCATTTCCGATTTATAGGTATCAATAATATCAAGTAAAGCGTCTGGATGTACTAAATCAATTTTATTGATTAACAAATAAACAGGTGCTTTTACTTGTTTTAGACGCTCAATAATATATTTATCACCTCGTCCAATGGGTTCACTTGCATTAACTAAAAAAAGAACAACTTCAACTTCTTTTAAAGCACTATATGCAGCATCAATCATAAATTCACCTAAAGCATGTTTAGGTTTATGAATACCCGGCGTATCCATAAAAATAATTTGACTTTCTTTATCTGTATAAACACCTTGAATTTTATTTCGTGTTGTTTGTGCTTTATCACTCATAATGGCAATTTTTTGACCAATAATACGATTTAATAGTGTCGATTTCCCGACATTTGGTCTACCAACAATCGCCACAAATCCTGATTTAAACTGCTTTTCTTTCATATACTCTCCTATGTTAATAATTTAGGTAAAAAAATCATAATACCTACAATTGCCGCATAAACAGATGCAATAAGCACTGCTCCTGCCGCAACATCTTTTACTTTTTTTGCCCATTCATAATACTTACCTTCTGTTAAAACATCTACTAATGTTTCAGCTACTGTATTTAAAAGTTCTAAAATCAATACGAGTACAATACAATGTATTAACCATAACCACTCTGATATATTACATTGTAATAAAAATCCTAAAGTAATAACAAAGCACGCTGTAATGACGTGCTTTTGCATATTTTTTTCTTCTTTAAACGCCGTTTTAACACCGTGTAAAGCATGATATAATGACTGTAAAAAATGTTTATTTTTTGTCGTTTGCTTATGCACGCCCATCACGACCTAATCCGTACGTTTTCAAAATTTCCTTTTGTAAACTGAACATTTCAACTTCTTCTTCTGGTGTCATGTGATCATAACCATTCAAGTGTAAAAAGCCGTGTAATGCCAAAAAGCCTAATTCTCTTTCAAAGGAATGTCCTAATTCTTGCGCTTGTTCTCTAGCTCTATCAATGGAAATAATAATATCTCCAATGTGATGTGGAAACATACTATCAATTTTTTCTAAATCAATGGCTACTTCTCCATCTACCTCATCATCTAACGCAAAGCTAATGACATCCGTAGGCATGTCTTTACCTCTATACTCTTTATTTATTTCTTGAATACGTTTATTATCCACAAATGTCACTGAGCATTCTACTTGTTCAGGTAAAGATAAATACTCACTTGTAAAAACGATAATCTCCTCAACTAAATCTGCATGCTCCGAAGAAACCTGATTGGTTTCATCAATCAAATCAATGTTCATTATATTATCCTCTCTATTTTTTTAATTTTGGGTATTCAACTCTTGTATGATAGCTGCTTGATAACCCAGTAATAAGTGAATCTTCTACAATTTTTAATTCTTTCATTGTAATTGGGCAATCATCAAATTGTCCATCTGTTATTCTTGATTGTATCGTTCCTTTGACCAAATCACGAATTGCTTCAAAGCTAGGATTTTTCATTGATCTTGCCGCTGCTTCAACTGTATCAGCAATACTAATCACCGCAGCTTCTTTTGTTGTCGGTCTTGGCCCTGGATAACGAAAATCTTTTTCATCAACAGTATCATCATCTTCTTTAGCAGTCACATAAAAATATTTCATGATTGTTGTACCATGATGTTGTGCACAAATATCAATGATACTTTGTGGCATACCAGCTTCTTTCAACATCTCTACACCGGCTGTAACATGTTCAAAAATAATATCACGGCTTTCTTGAGGTGTTAATAATTTATGCGGATTTTCCATACCACTTGGCAAGTTTTCCACGAAAAACATTGGCTTTTTCAATTTACCAACATCATGATAATAACATGCCACCCTTGTAAATAAGGAATCTCCACCAATCAACTCAACAGCATTGGCACTTAAGTTCGCCACCATAATACTATGATGATATGTTCCCGGTGCTTTAGCAATCAATTCTTTTAACATCGGCTGATTCGGATTGGATAATTCCAACATGCGTAACACAGCTTTATCTTCAAATAAAATATCAAAATACGGCTGCCCAATACGCAAAATACCAATTGTTAAAATCGCATTTAAAATACTGTATAGCATCATTTGAATGAATGTATTTGATGTAATCGCAATATCATGGAAGAATGCTAATGCAATAATAAAACCAACATTCAAAATAAGTAACACAATAAAGTGTTGTAATAATGGTTTTTTACGTTTGCCAGAAACGACAACCGTTGAAAACATTGCAATGAGTGCATAAAATTTCCAAACAAGCTGTGTTTGAATGGTATTGCCTCCATCTCCTAAGAAGAAACACAGTGTCACTAGGAAGCTTACACACAAAATTGCCAAACGACGTTTTGCCTTAGGAATTAAAAACAATGGAATCACACCAATTGGAACAATAAGTGAAAAATATTCTAATCCAGATTTTTGCACTAAATTGGCTACTAGCACAAGTCCAGTTAGCATTACCATAAGTGTCGCGTACATATTCACATATAGATGTCTTTTCGTATTTGTTTTTGCTTGTTTACAAATGAAGTACCACACTAAAGAAAACTGCATCACTAATACAATCGAACAACCAATCAATAATTGATTGTTATAAGTATTATTTGTCATGCCCAATAGTGTTAGTTTTCGATAAGCTGTTGCTCCAATGGCTTCGCCTTCACGTACAATTACTTCACCTTGTGTAATCATAACAGGTAAAACCCCTGCTTTAGCACGTTCACCTTCTAAAATTGTTGCTTCCTTATTCACAACCATTGTTGCGACAATCGCTGGTCTTACTAATTCTGTCACTGTTTCACGTACATCGTCAAAATACGTTAATGTCAATATTTGCGCATTTGCTTGAGATTGTGATTTGGCAATATCCGTCGGATAAATATCTTCTTTTAAAATCTGTTCAACGACTTTTTTTGTCAATGTTTCATACGTTTTATAATCTGTTTCTGAAGCTACTAATAATTTTTTGATTAGTGCCTCTGAAAAACCGTATGCGTAATTATGAATGATTTTGTTTTCATCATTTAAACTTGTAAAAAATCGCGAAATAATATCTGCTGTTTTTTGTGCAATCGGAATGGTTGCATCTGCTGATTGTGCTAATTCTTTTCTGAAATTTGTAATAATTTCAAAAAACTTAGTCACTTCTCCTAATTTTTTAACAGCAATCGTTTCATCATTTTCATAAATATCTTGCACATTTTTCGCAACGGCTGCTTTTGCTTTATCAGTTGCTTCTATATCTTCAATGGTTTTGTTTGCCCGAATAGTTTGTGTCGCAACCGAATTTAATGTAATGGCTGTTTCTGTAGGTTTAACGATTGGATAACTCATCAAAAGCAAAATAGCTGTCGTCACTAATAACACAAAGGGCACATAAAAACTACCTAATTTTTCATCAAATTGTCGAATAAATTTTTTGAACACCGAATTATCCCTCCTCATACACTACTCTTCTTTCTTTTGATTTTGAGTGCCATACGCTTGAATAATACTTGCTACTAAAGGATGACGCACCACATCATGTTGATCAAATGTCACAAAGCGTATATCTTTCACACTCGCTAATTTTTCTTGTGCATCAATCAATCCACTTTTAACACCTTTGCCCAAATCTATTTGGCTAATATCTCCATTTACAATCATTTTTGATCCAAAACCTAAACGAGTTAAGAACATCTTCATTTGCGCAATCGTTGTATTTTGCGCTTCATCTAAAATAACAAATGAATCTTCTAGTGTTCGTCCTCTCATATAAGCCAAAGGCGCTATTTCAATTACACCTCTATCCATTAAACGTGTGGTTTGCTCCATACCTAACACTTGATATAACGCATCATACACAGGTCTTAAATAAGGATCAACTTTCTCTTTCAAATCTCCAGGTAGAAATCCCAGATTTTCTCCAGCTTCTACGGCAGGTCTTGTTAAAATAATTTTTTTCACATCTCCATTTTTTAAAGCGTTAATTGCCAAAACAACTGCTAAAAATGTTTTACCAGTTCCTGCTGGTCCAATCCCAAAAACAATATCGTATTTTTTAATCGAACGAACATATTGTCTTTGCCCAAAATTTTTAGCACGAATAATATCTCCCTTTGTTGTTTTTCCGACTTCATCGCTATACAACTGTTCAAATGCGTCTAATCTTTGTCTATCTAATAATTTTAATCCTGTCACAACATCTGCTTCAGATAAATGCATTCCTTTTCTAATCAGCCATAATAATTTTTCAAGTAATGAAATTACTTGTTCAACAGATTGTTGTTCTCCTGAAACATGAATAGCTTCGCCTCTAGTAGAAATATCCACACCACAATGCTTTTCAATCATTTCCACAAACTTATGTTCAACACCAAATAAGGCTATTTGCTCATTCATATCTGACACTGTCAGTGTTTCACGAATATGTTCCAATAAGATACCTTCTTTCAAGAATACTTCTCTTTATTTTAACATAAATCATTTAAAATATGAATAAAAACAGCCGTAAACAAGATGTTTACCGCTGTTTTATCATTATTGCAATAACTCTTTCACTAATTTGTTGACAATATTCCCATCAGCTTGACCTTTTAATGTTGCCATTGCTTTTCCCATGACTTTTCCAAAATCACTTGCAGATGTTGCACCAACTTCTTGAATGATTGCCTTTAACACTTCTTTTACTTCATCTTCTGATAACTGTTCTGGCATATATTGTTCCACAACGCCAACTTCAAATTGTGTTTTTTCTGCCAAGTCTGTTCGACCCGCTTTTTCAAATTCACGAATAGAATCTTTTCTTTGTTTTAATTCACGAGATAATATCGTTAAAGCCTCATCATCTGTTAAATCTCTACCTACTTCAATCTGTTCTTTTTGTACAGATGCTTTCAACATGCGAATGACAGATAAACGTTCTTTATCTTTGGCTTTCATTGCTTCTTTCATATCTGTATTTAATTGTTCCATTAGTGTCATATACACACTCCCTTTCTTTTATTTACAAAACAGGCTGAGCGATGCTCAGCCTGTTTTCACTATTATTAGAACTTACGTTTACGTGCTGCTTCAGATTTTTTCTTACGTCTTACACTTGGTTTTTCATAGAATTCACGTTTGCGAACTTCTTGTAGAGTACCAGTTTTTGACACATTACGTTTAAAGCGACGAAGAGCATCATCAAGCGTTTCGTTTTTACGAACAACTGTTTTTGACATAATAGCTTCCCTCCCTCCGAACACTGTGTGTAACGATTCTTTAAATATAAAGTTATCTAATATGTAAAGAAATTGTTCCCATATATTATACTAAACATTCCTAAAAAACGTCAAGTTTTATTTTATAGAAATTCTAATTTTTTTGTTCAATAAGCCATAATAGACTGCTTTTATGAATATATTTCCACCACAAAAACATCGAGTATCTTATCAGAATTTATCAATATTTACATACTCATTTCTATATGCTCTATAACCGACATATTCGTATTCTAATACGCATATTATCTCATTGTAACAAATTCTTCAGAACCTGTAGGATGAATAGCAATGGTATTATCAAAATCTTTTTTGGTTGCTCCCATTTTCATCGCTACGGCAAACCCTTGTATCATTTCATCGACACCATATCCAATACCATGTAACCCTACTACTTTTTCATGTTCACCTTGTGTGATAAGTTTCATTTTTACAACTTGTCTATGGTCGGTCACAGCCGTGTACATAGAAGCAAATTCTGCCGTATATACTTTAATTTCTTCTTTTCCAAATTCATCAATAGCTTGCTTTTCTGTTAAACCAACCGATCCAATGGCAGGATGTGAAAAAATAACAGTTGGAATTAAATGGTAATCTAATTTTTCATTTGTTTTACCATTAAACAATCGTTCTGATAAACGTCTACCTGCAGCAATCGCAACTGGCGTTAAAGCCGGTCTACCTGTCACATCTCCTACCGAATACACACCAGAAACAGTTGTGTTTTGATAATCATCTGTTTTAATAAACCCTAACTCATCTACAACAATATCTGTATTTTCAAGTCCTAATTTATGCGTATTTGGCGTTCTTCCAGTTGCCCAAATCACACGTTCTACATCAATCGCTTGCCCTGTTCTTGTTGTTAGTGTTAATAAACCGTCAAGACGTCTATGTAGAGATTTTGTAATGGCATGTTTATGAAGTACGACACCACTTTTTTCCATTTCAGATACTAAAGTATCCGATAACATATCATCAAAATAACGTAATGGTTTATCTCCTCGAACTAATAAATCAACTTTAACCCCTAAACTATTTAACACACCTGCTAGTTCGACCGCAATATACCCCGCACCCACAACAGCAACCGACTTAGGCAATGTCGTCCAACCAAAGAAATCATCCGATGTTTCTCCTAACTCCACACCTTCTACATCAGGCACACTTGGTTTACCTCCCGTTGCAATCAAAATATGTGGTGCTGTATAAAACTCGCCATTCACTTCTAATGTGTGATTGTCAATAAAACTTGCTAATCCATCAATAACTTGGACCCCATTTTTGTCAAAAGTGCGTGTATAAGATGCTCTGGATCTTTCAATGTAGGCATCTCTGTTTTTTAATAAAGTTTCAAAACGAAATGTGTTATCAACTGTAAAGCCATATCCTTTAGCATACAAATTTAATGTGTCCGCTACTTGAGCACCGTACCACATAATTTTTTTAGGTACACATCCAAGATTCACACATGTTCCACCTAAATGACTTTGCTCTATCACAACAACTTTTGCACCATACATAGCAGCACGGTTTGCAGAAGCGATACCTCCACTACCTCCACCAATAACAATATAATCTACTTTATGCATAAACATGTATCTCCTTTGTTTATTCTTCTTCCTTAATTATCCATAAAAACAATAAATTGCCTACTACTTTGCTCAAAAACATAAGACAAATTGTTATACAACACAAATCTCTTTTGTTTTATAACACACGAAAACGTTGATTTATTAACGTTTATCTGTTTCTTTTATATTGACTTCTGTTATATAAGATGATACTATTTCCCCAACAAATCAAAAGGAGATATAACTATGAAGAAAAAATTGATGCTATTATTTAGCTTTCTATTTATCTTTACATTAACTGCTTGCTCTCAAAAAACAAATGAAAAAGCAACAGAAACAACTAACAAAGAAAGTGTTTGGGAACGCGTCCAAAAAGCCGGTGTATTAAAAGTGGCTACACCCGGAACACTCTTTCCAACCTCTTACTATAATGACAATAAAGAACTTGTCGGTTATGAAATTGACATGCTAAAAGAAATTGGAAAACGTTTAAACATCAATATTGAATTTGTTGAAATCGGTGTTGCCGAAGCTTTCACATCTGTTGATAGTCAAAAAGTGGATATTGCTGTCAATAATTTTGACACAACGCCTGAACGTTTAAAAAAATATCATTTTTCAATCCCTTATAAATATTCTGTTGGTGGCATGATTGTTAGAGAAGACGGCTCATCAAATATCGGAAAAGCTGATTTAACAGACTGGACTGGAAAAAAAGCCGGTGGTGGTGCAGGAACACAATATATGAAAATCGCCGAAAAACTAGGAGCAGAACCTGTTATTTACGACAATGTAACAAATGATGTTTACTTACGTGATGTGTCTACCGGACGTACCGACTTTATTCCAAATGACTATTACACACAAGTAATCGCTGTAGCTTGGGTAAAACAAAAATTCCCAGATATTAAAGTTAAAATGGGCGATGCAAAATATAATCCAACAGAGCAAGGTATCGTTATGTCAAAAGAAGATACTTCTTTAAAAACAAAACTAGACGAAGTAATTGAAGCCATGAAAAAAGACGGTTCTTTAAAAGCTATTTCCGAAAAATATTATGCAGGTCAAGATTTAACACATCAAGCAGAAGATGTAAAATCACTTCCCGTAGTAGACGTTTCAAAATAAACATATCCCCACTTTTTAAGTGGGGATACTTATTCAGGAGGAATTTCATTGATAAACTGGCAAGCATTTTTTAATGTAGAACTCGCACAAAAAGCTCTCCCTATCATTTTAGAAGGGCTACCCTACACTTTATCTCTATCGCTTATTAGTTTTTTACTAGCAAATATTTTTGGTTTTATAATCGCCTTAATGAAAATGTCCACCTTTACACCTTTACGTTGGATCGCAAACATACATATTTCATTGATGCGAGGCACACCATTGATGGTATTACTTTTTCTCATTTACTTTGGCTTGCCATTCATGAAAATCCAATTTGATGCCATTACAGCTTCTATCATTGCTTTTACAATGATGTCGAGTGCCTACACATCTGAAATTATCCGTGCGGCACTATTGTCGATTGATAAAGGACAATGGGATGCTTCTTATTCATTAGGATTAAATACATGGCAAATCTTTAAAAAAGTCATTGTCCCACAAGCAATACGTATTTGCGTGCCGTCTTTGAGTAATGTTTTATTAGATATGGTAAAAGGTACGTCATTAACAGCGATGATTACTGTACCCGATATTTTTAATAAAGCAAAAATTGTTGGAGGAGCTAATTCCGACTATATGACAGCATATATCGTTGTAGCACTAGTTTATTGGGTAATTTGTACTAGTTACGCCATAGGACAAAATTATTTAGAAAAAAGATTTTCCATTTACTAAAAACGAGTTGAAACGATGCTTTAAAGGCTCTTCGTCAAATTGTGTTGGTGGAGAGAAATAGTGAGTATGTTGGTAGTGAATGGCATTAACCATTCACTACCTTTTTCACATTCTTTTTCTGCCACTGAGAATGGTGTTGTATGATTAAAATA
>NZ_WNJX01000018.1:0-37086 GCF_010892375.1 Granulicatella sp. zg-84
CCAAGCAAGTATTTCCTAACGCACATATCATTATCGACCCTTTTCATATTGTACAAGCATTAAATCGTGAGTTAACAAAACACAGAGTGCATGTAATGAAAGCTTTACATCAGAACAATCGCCGTTTATACAACAAAATGAAACGTTATTGGAAGTTGTTTTTAAGTAACACAGATACACTAAGTAGTTATCCTTATCACCGTTTTCCACTGTTTGATTGGATGACACATACACAAGGGATAGTCGATTATTTATTGGAACAAGTCCCCGAACTACGAGCCACATACGATGTCGTTCATCAATTAAGAGATGCTTTACATAATAGAGATTTTGACCGATTTGAAGAAATACTCATATGGGCTAAACAGGAAGCTATTTCTCCTGGTTTACGTAGAGTATTAAGAACTTTCAAAGGGTATTTACCCTATATTAAAAACACCTTTATCTACCATCATTTGACTAACGGTGCACTTGAAGGAATCAATCATAAAATTAAAGTACTTAAGAGAAATGCCTATGGTTATCGTAACTTTTCACATTTTAGAAATCGTATTTTATTAATCTGTAAGTTATATGTACCATACACCGTACCATCTACTTCACTAGTTGCTTAATAGTTTAAGTCAAAAGTGACGTACGAATAGCTCCTTCCCCGCACAACGTAGGGGAAGAGAAATGTATCGTGTACATGTCGGTGAGCCGTACATCACTTTGTGACTTAAACTAAAAAGATAGTGACGTAACATTCGTGACATCACTACCTTTTTTGAGTCATCAACCCTATTTGACATAGAGCCTTTTTACATTAACACCATTCAATAAATGAAAAATCCCTCAATACCTTAACGGTATTGAGGGAAAAACCAAAGGTTAATTTAGATTAGTTTTCAGTTGATTTTTTTGGTAAAATCACTTCAACTTCTGAATGTGGACGTGGGATTACGTGAACAGATACTAATTCCCCAACGTTTTCAGCAGCTGCAGCACCTGCATCAGTTGCAGCTTTAACAGCACCTACATCACCACGAACCATAACTGTTACTAATCCAGCACCAATTTGTTCTTTGCCGACTAGTGTCACATTAGCAGCTTTAACCATAGCATCTGCTGCTTCAATTGCTCCGACTAAACCTTTTGTTTCTACCATACCTAATGCATCTTTCATTTTGATACCCTCCAATTTCTTTCTACTTATTTATTATATATAATTTTTCTTAATAAATCTAGTAGTTCCTCTTTAGAAATATTTTCCACAACACAAATATTTTGTATATTTTATTATAAATAATATGAATATATAAAAATTATTCAAAGAAAACCTTTTCAGATACACTAAAAGCTCTTGCCTTCAACATACTGCATAAGTTGATGGCAAGGGCTTTTGAACGTTTATTTAACTAAAGATTGACCTTTAATCAGTTTTTATAATTATTTTAACGGACCAATTTTATCTAGTGGCATAAATCTGAAAATCGCCGTGCCTTCTAATAAATTAGCATTGGCTAAACCAAACTCATCTCCGTCTTTAGAATTTAAACGATTATCTCCTAAAACAAAATAATGATTTTCTGGAATGACGTATTTTCCTTGTTCATTTTGTACGAGAGTCGTATTTTCTTCCGGTAAGGTCGAGTTTGTTAATTTAACACTATCTAATATTTGTTTCAAGGTTCTGTCTGGCTCTAGTGTTTGACCTTCTCCTAAAGATTGTCTTAAATTCGCTAGATATGGTTCATCATAAGGTTTTCCATTAATATATAAAGTATCGTTTTTATATTCTACTTCATCTCCGGGTAATCCAATGACACGTTTAATATAAACTTTACGTTGCCCATTTTCCATAGCACCGTCAGGAGCTTTTAATGTGACAATATCAAAACGTTTTGGTTTTCCTAATTTATATACAACAACTGTTTGACCGGTTTCTAAAGTCGGTGACATGGAATGCCCTACAATACTCATAGACGTAATCACATACGCTTTCAATACCATTGCCAGCGCCAATGCCCCTAGAATATACAACACAAATAGGATATTTTCTTTTAGTCTATTTGCTGATTTTTTCTTTTTCTTTTTATTTCTTAAAACAACTTCTTCAGACATAATTCCTCCTATTTTTCATTTAATAATTCTACAGCTTTTTGTAGTTGCGTATCGTTTTGTATAATTTTCTCGCGTAATGTTTTTAGCAACGCTCTTGTTGTATCACCAGAAACAACACCTGTTTCTTCTAGTTGAGCAGATTTTTGGAACTGTTTCACTGCTTGCACAGTTTCATCATCGTATGTACCCGTCAAATGAGCACCATAATCTAATGCACGTAATAATTTTTGTATATTTAGCACACTATCAGAAGATTCGCCCGACTGATGTACATCATCTGGATTGATAAACGACAATTTACTATATTCTGGTAAAGCAACTTCATAATCTGGTTTAATACCTGTTTTATGTACCCAAGTACCATTAGGTGTTAACCATTTTGAATACGTGATTTTAATACCTGTTTCTGCTGATAATTGTTGAACTGTTTGAGCAGTTCCTTTCCCAAAACTTGTTTCACCAACTAATTTTGCACGTCCTAAATCAGATAACGCTCCCGCAAAAATTTCTGATGCGCTAGCACTACCTTTATCAATCAAGATTGTAATAGGTTCTGTTACTTTGAAACTACCTAAAGATTCACTAGAGAATACTTTTTGAATACCTTCTGCTTTATTTTCCATTTCAAAGATAACTTTATTTGGTTCTACAAACATATTCACAATTTTTTGAACAGAGTCTAATAAACCTCCAGGATTTGAACGAACATCTATAACAAACGATGTTACACCCTTTGTTCTTAAATCTTTTACTGCTTCAACAAGTTCATCATACGTCGTTTTGGCAAAAGATGAAATGCGGACAATACCGACGTTTTGATTTGTTTTGTCTAATTCATGTTTGACTGTCGTCAATGAAATTTTATCGCGAACCACAGATACTGTATACTCACTATTACCACGTTTCATTTTTAGCGTCACAGATGTCCCTTTTTTACCACGAATTAAAGTCACAACTTCTGAAATAGATTTCCCTACAATGTTTTCTCCATTGACTTCGACAAATAAATCATTTGTTTGTAGACCTGCTTTTGCTGCTGGAGATTCTCCATAAGGACTGACCACACGAATATACTCACCTACTTGTTCTACTTCCACACCAATACCTTCTAATGTGCTGTCTGTTGCTTGCATCAATGCTGAAAATTCTTTTTCATTCAAATACGTTGTGTACGTATCTTCTGCACCTGAAACAAAACCACTTAATGCCCCATCAATCAATTTTTGGTCATCTAAATCACCCATATAGGCGTTTTTCAATAATGTATAACTTTTAGATAGTCCTTCAATCAATTTTGGCGGTAAATTTGATGTACTCGATAACATGTGTGTTTGTAATTGTGCACTAGCAATCATTGCTGCACACGTAACGCCAACAGAACCTAAAACTGTTACCAATAAAATCATAATGAATTTTGAAACAGATAAATGAATGATACCTTTTTTCTTTTCATGACCTGTTTGTATTTCTTTTTCTTCTAAAAATTCTTCTTCCATGGTTCACACTACTTTACTACTGTTTCTAATGCAATTTCCATCATTGCTGTAAATGTTTGCTCACGTTCTTGTGCTGTTGTTTCTTCTCCTGTAATTAAATGGTCACTAATTGTTACCATTGCTAATGTTTGTACATGATGTTGAGCACCTAAAGCATATAAACCTGCTGCTTCCATTTCAACAGCTAATACACCATAATCAGCTAATTTTTTTGTATTTAATTCTGCATTGTAAAAACGGTCTGAAGACAAAATATTTCCGACGTGAATATTATGATGTCCTAAACGTTCTGCTGTATGGTATGCTTTGTCTAATAAAGCAAAGTTTGATAACGCCGCAAAAGATACTTGATTTTCAAAAATATGATTTAAAATACCTGAATCTGTCGTTGCACCTTGTGCAAATACAATATCACGTACTTTTACATCAAGATTCATACCACCTGCTGAACCAATACGAATCAATGTTTTTACACCATACTGTGTAATCAACTCATTCGCATAAATCATCATAGACGGAATACCCATTCCGGTTCCTTGAACAGATACACGTGTTCCTTTATAAGTACCTGTATAGCCAAACATATTACGAATTGTATTGTATTGTACCACATCTTCTAAAAATGTTTCGGCAATAAATTTTGCACGTAACGGATCTCCTGGTAATAATACGATGTCTGCGATATCTCCTGGTTTTGCTGCAATATGTATACTCATTCTTTTTTCCTTCTTTCTTAAATCATTTGATTTCGTTGCATATAAGTTTCCCATAATTCATCAAATATAGTTAAATAGTTACTATATAAATCTGTTAATTCAACATAATTCACAATAGTGTCATAATCTTCAGCATGCTTTGGAAATCCAATATCGTTTGATACGACATTGGCAAAGGCTGTTTGTTTATCTTTTTTATATGGATCTGCGTACGTTAACATAAACTGATAAAACGAACGATACATGCTACTCTCCTTTATGCTGTTGTAATAAATGCCAAATGGTTTCATTCGGTACACTCACATCAAAGATATACTCATCTTTTTCAATATCAAAAGCTTTCACTTTCACAACGACACCATTTTTCCATTCTTTCGATGCCAATTCAATATATAACACATGATTTTTCGCATCTACTGAAAGAATATCTTTTGCCTGTTGTCCAATAATACCTAAAACAACATTTAAAGGCATATTTAATTGTCCTACTCTAATAGTATCAACTTTTACTTGTAGATTACCATTTTCTGTTGGATAAGGCATACCCACTAATTCAAAAGTAGTCTGAATACCTAAAATAGAAACTTTTCCAGTGATGTGCATTTTATCATCAAGTGTCAATACATATTCATTTTGTTGATTTCCTGATACAAATGATGAAAAAATCGTTTCTACTTCTGCTTTATTTAACGATAATGTTGTTTGAATTTTACTATTAGAAGCAGCGACTTCTGTTTTTTCTCTAACAACCATATCTGCTGGTTTAGAGATAGTATAAAACAAAAATGCAACAACTAGTAGATTGACACATGCCAGAGATAAAAAGGCATATTTCCATCCACGTTTTTGTAACTGTTTATCTATCTTTTTAGTCATGATAATACATCATGGCAAAAGCACCTTCTCCAGTATGAATACATACAGTTGGAACAGTAAATCCTATATGTAATACTTGTTCTTGGAACATAGATTTTAATTTGTCGATTTGCTCATGAAGAAATTCTGTCAAACAAACGTATGATAAAGAGCATTCCTTAACCGTTAATGTTTCCAATTTTGGATATACTTGTTCATCTAAAAATTTTTGAATAGATTTTGAACCTCGGCCTTTTTGCATTGGTGTTAATACACCGTCTTTAAATTCAAAAATCACTTTAACATTTAATAAATTAGACAACAAACCTTTGGCACGACTAACACGTCCTCCTCTGACTAAATTATCTAACGAAAACACACTAATATATAATGTTGTTTTTTCTTTAACATCTTTAATTTTTTCTAAAATCTCTTCTTTAGAAGCACCTGCTTGTGCCAATTTTGCAGCCTCAATAACTTGATAAGCTTGGCCTCTATCTGCAAATTCACTATCAATCACTGTAACATGATTTTTAGACAAGTCTCCTGCTTGTTGAGCCGCACTTGCTGTACCGCTCAACGATGACGCTACATGAATAGAGATAATTTCTGTACCGTCTTCAAAACTATCGTATACATCTAAAAATGTACCAATAGATGGTTGGCTTGTTTTAGGTAATTCTTTTGCTTCCTTTAACACTTGATAAAATGTTTCTTTAGCAATTTTTTCATCACTGTCTATATACGACACACCGTCTACTAACACATTTAGATTTACAATGTGTACATCATACACCTTTATTTCTTCATCTGTTAAATTAGCAATTGAATCTGTTACAATTTTAATTTTTGACATGAAGTCACCTCATCGATTGTATTTTGTTTCTTTATTATTGAAATTGCTTTATAATAAATGATATGTTTCATTATAACAAATTTCATTTAAAAGTTCTATGTAAAATACTTTTATCTTCATATAGGAGGAACGTTTATGCACAAAATTGAAACAAAAACACTTATTGCTGAAATTTTCAATGCTACTACTCATGGAATTGGCACACTTTTAGGTATCATAGGACTTATTTTTTTAATTGTAAAAGGGATACATATCAGTACATTAAACATTATTTCCTATACTATTTACGGTGTAACACTTATTTTACTCTTTTTATTTTCAACTTTATACCATAGCCTTTCATTTACAAAAGCAAAAAAAATCATGCGTGTTTTTGATCACTCTGCCATTTATTTACTGATTGCAGGCTCTTATACACCTTATTGTTTATTAGCTGTCAAAGGTACACAAGGATGGTTGATGTGTTTCGTCATTTGGATAATTGCTCTTATCGGTATTATTGTAAAATGCTTTAACATCGGTAAAAATGTTCTATTATCTTCTATCTTATACTTAGGTATGGGGTGGCTCTCACTTTTACTCATTGTTCCCTTATATCAAGCAATTGGATTTAATGGTATTTTACTTCTTGTATTAGGTGGCATCAGTTACTCAATCGGTACTATTTTTTACAATATGAAAAAAATCGAATTTATGCATGTTATTTGGCATCTATTTGTGATGTTAGGTGCAGGATTTATGTACTTTTCAATTTTTCTATACGTTTAATCAAAATCCCCTACGCAAACCAGCTAAGCGGTTTGCGTAGGGGATTTAACGTTATTTTTTTGTGTATTCTACAAAATCAGAAGATCTTAAACTTACTTTAGCAGACTCTAAATCTTCAAATGTATCATATAGACTGTATTTATTGTTGCTTAAATCGGCTAAGATAAGCTGATTATCAGAAACGGATACTTTAACTGTATATCCATATACTTTATAATATGTTTTTGTATCAGAACCTTTTGTTTCTGTAATTTTATAAATATTGACCACATTCATTGTATCTGTTGAATTATAGTTTGAAGTTGAGTATTTAAAGAATGTTGTTGCTCTTTCAAGTACAAATTCTTTTTTCTTTTCATAACTACTTTCAGGTACATTTTTATTTTCAGCTTTTGCGTAATCATCAATCTTATCAATAAGTGTATTTAAATTCGTAATATCGGTAACTTCTTTTAAACCTTCAACCGTTACAGTCGTTTCATCTGTACCATTTGTTACAACTTTACCTTCTTTTTTCATTCCAGTAATATAGTAATCATTTATTTTAAATGTTAATTTATCACCATTTGAGAAAGATTTATTTTTACTAGATACAAGCGTTACTTTATCTTGATTGTACTCTAAAGAACCGAAACCATTATAACCAGTTACATTTATTTTACTATCTTTGACAACATCTTCTGCACTTACTTTTTGAACATCTTTCAATCCAGACACAACAAATTCTTTTTTCTCAGGTCGAATTGGTGCATTTTTATCTGTTGCACTAATTGTAAACATGACTTTATCGCCATTTTTCAATTCTTTTGTTTTGTCAAATTTATAAGAGATACTTGATAAAACACTTTGTATCTCTAAATATTTTTTCCCATTTGAAAAAATATTAGATAATACTTTTGTAATATCCCCTTGTAATGTGTTATCAATATCTGCTTGTGAAGCACCATATTTTTTCAAAACAGCAGCTTCCACTTTTTGACGAATTTCTTTTTCATTATAGCTTAACGTTCCACTTCCATCATAACCAGAAAACTCCGGTTTGACATCATTTATCACACTAATTGGTCCAGATAATACAGTTGTCATGATAATCAAACATACAATGACAATCCCTGAAATAATGCCTACTTTTTTCTTATTTGACATCACATACGTTTTTATTTTTTCTACTATATTATTTGTATTATTATTTTCCATAATTTTTCCCACCCAATAAAATATATTTTAATTATCAAAAACCGTTAATGGCATTTGACGTTTGTGTTGACTACGTATATACCAGTATTCAATTTTTTCAGCAGCTTCTTCAGAAATGGTTTTTCCTTCTAAATAATCATCAATATCTTCGTATGTAACACCTAAAGCAACTTCATCTGGAAGTAATGGTTTATCTTCTTCTAAATCTGCTGTGGGTATTTTTAAATATAAAGCTTCATCTGCTTGTAAATATTGCAATAGTTGTCTTCCTTGGCGTTTATTTAATCGCCACAACGGCATAATATCTGCTCCACCATCTCCAAATTTTGTATAAAAACCTGTAACTGCTTCTGCTGCATGATCTGTACCAACTACAACGCCATGCGTAGCACCAGCAATTCCATATTGCACAATCATACGTTGTCTTGCTTTAATATTACCTTTATTAAAATCACTAATCACGACACCCGATATTTCTAAACTTGCTTGTGTAGCATCGACAGCATCTTTAATATTAACTGTCATCACTTTATCTGGACAAATAAATGCTAATGCTTTTTGTGCATCATCTTCATCGGCTTGTATGCCATAAGGTAATCTCACAGCAATAAACTGGTATGTATTATCTCCAGTTTCTCGTCTTAATTCCTCGACAGCCAACTGTGATAATCTTCCTGCTAGTGTGGAATCTTGCCCACCACTAATCCCTAATACTAATGTTTTTAATGAAGGATTTTTCAATAAATAACGCTTTAAAAAATCAACACTACGCCTTATCTCATCGTGAGCCTCTATTATCGGATTGACTTTTAATGTTTCAATAATATTTTGTTGTAATGGACGCATTAGTTCACCTCCTTTACTTGTTTTTTGACACGTTTTTTTATCTCTTCGATACTGGTCATCTTTTGTTCATACAATATTGTAGATAAATCGACTGGATATTTTTCTGGATTTAAAATACGACGGTATTCGTCCCATAAATGATTAAGCGATTGTTCTGCATATTGTTTAACACTTTCTAAAGTAGGTAAATCAATCACTAATTGACCATCAACGAATACATCATGAAGCAATGGACGTGCTGTAAAATCTTTAACCGTTTTATTGATATAAGTATGTACAGGATGAAACATGTACAATTCTTCTAATAAGTCTGGTCTTTCATGCCATAATGCAATATAATCTCCTTCAGATTTTCCATCGCTATTACGTGTAATTCTCCAGACTTGTTTTCTACCTGGCGTTGACACTTTTTCAGCATTACTTGAAATTTTCATTGTATCTACCATATTGCCATTCTCATCTTCGATACTAACCAATTTATACACAACACCTAAAGCTGGCTGATCATACGCTGTAATTAAACGTGTTCCAACACCCCATGAATTGATTTTTGCACCTTGCATTTTTAAGTTTAAAATCGTTCTTTCATCTAAATCATTCGATGCAATAATTTTAGCATTTGGAAATCCTGCTTCATCTAATTGTTCACGGATTTTTTTAGAGGTATACGCCATATCTCCACTGTCAATTCGAACACCTAAAAAGTTGATACGATCTCCCATTTCTTTTGCTACTTTGATAGCATTTGGTACGCCTGAACGTAATGTATCGTATGTATCTACTAAAAAAACAACATCTTTATGTGTCTGAGCATAAGCTTTAAATGCATCATAATCATTTCGATATGCTTGTACAAGTGCATGAGCATGCGTTCCCGTAATTGGAATACCAAAAATTTTACCTGCTCTAATGTTACTTGTCGAATCAAATCCACCTATATAAGCTGCTCTTGTTCCCCAAATTGCTGCATCCATTTCTTGTGCACGACGTGTTCCAAATTCTGAAATAGTATCATCTTTTCCACAAACTGTACGTATTCGAGATGCTTTTGTGGCAATGAGTGTTTGAAAATTCAAAATATTTAATAAGGCTGTTTCAATTAGCTGACACGTTGCTAAACTTCCTTCAACTTGTACCAATGGTTCATTGGCAAACATAATTTCACCCTCATGAGGTGCACGAATTGTTGCATTAAATTTAAACGCTTTTAAATAGTCTAAAAATTCTTCAGAATACTGTCCTTGCTCTCTTAAATATGCAATATCAGTATCTGAAAAATGTAACCCTTGAATATATTGAACCAATCGTTCTAACCCAGCAAATACTGCATATTCACTTGAAAAAGGTGCTTTTCTAAAATACGCTTCAAAAACTGCACGTTTATCTGCAATTCCTTCTAACCAATATGTTTGCATCATGTTAATTTGATACAAATCTGTGTGTAACGCTAAACTATCATCTTGATATATCATGAATATAACCTCTTTGCTTTCTTATTGTGCTACATAAATTGTAGAACATCTTTCATTATTATCCATTATACAAAAATAAGCTTTATAAATCAAAGGGAGGAATGTTCTAAAAACACAAAAAATAAACAGAAAAAGCAAAAGCAACATATCATCATATTGCTTTTGCTTACTAACTTTACGCTTGTATCCATTCATTATTTTGAGGATTATTTTGGAATTTCTTTAACTGTTTTTCTTGTTGAGAGGTAATCATCCCTTGTTCTAAAGCAAGTTGCATCAATGTGTTAAAATCACTTAATACACGGTATGACACACCTGATGCACTAAATTGCTCTTGTGATAAGTGCATATTATAGCTAAAAATAGCAATAACAGCAATGACTTCTATACCTGCTTCCTTTAATGCATCTACAACTTTTAGCACACTTTTCCCCGTTGAAATTAAATCTTCAACGACAATCACTTTACTGTGTTCTTTCGAAAATCCTTCAATTTGATTTTGTCTACCATGGTCTTTTTTACTACTTCTTACATAACCTAATGGTTTATTTGTTGCATCTGCTAATATACTTGCCATTGGAATACCAGCTGTCGCTGTACCAATAATTGCATCATAGTCGTATTCTTTTAAAATGTTTAAAAATGCTTGTTTAATAGTTTCTCTTTCTTTTGGAAAAGCCAATACTTTTCGATTATCACAATAAATGGGAGATTGAATACCACTTGCCCACGTAAATGGTTTTTCTACCGATAGAAAAACTGCTTGTGTATCCAATAGTATTTGTGCTATATCTTTACTCATGGTCACAATCTCCTTTAATTTGTTTATATGTTTGATAAGGATTTTCACTTGTTGTAATAGCACGACCGACAACAATGTAATCAGAGCCTTTTTCTTTGGCATATTGTGGCGTTGCGATACGTTTTTGGTCATTTTTTTGTGCTGTTAACAATGCGATACCCGGCGTGACACATAAAAAATCAGCACCACATACTTCATGAATTTTTTCCACTTCATGAACACTACATACTACCCCGTCCATACCTGCTTCTTTAGCATTTTTAGCATAGTGTAAGGCTGTTTTTTCTAGTCCTTGATTTAATAATAATTCATCTGTGACAACCTTATCATCTAAAGACGTTAAGACTGTTACAGCAATACACAATATATTCGGATTGATTTCTTTGACTGCTTGAACAGCTTTTTTCATCATGTCAATACCACCACCGGCATGTACATTGATCATATCAACAGGCAAGGCTGCTAATTGTTTCATTGCGTGATACACGGTATTTGGAATATCATGTAATTTTAAATCTAAAAAAATTTTATGCCCTCTTTCTTTAATTGGTGTTAACAAACTTGCTCCAAAGCGGTACATTGCCTCCATACCAATTTTTACATAAATAGGTTCTTGAAACATATCTAACATTGAGGCTAATTCCTCTTGTGTTGATACATCAAATGCAACAATTACTTCTGTCATTTTTTTCGGCTCCTTTTTATTATTGAAAAACCAAAATGCCTTGATACTGTTTATCAAGGCAAATGCAACAATCCATTCATTCTTTTTTGCCTTGATCGTCTCTCGGACGATATTAAAGGTTTTTCTTTTGCAAATTCTAGCATAATTAAACTATAATTACAAATAAAAAGAGCAAAAATTATTGTTTTCTATTTGCATTTTTTTTCGATATATGCTAAATTATTGGAGTATGTGAATGTAAGTTTGATACTCTTCACAGTTAAACAGACAAAGGAGGTAAGACAATGGCTAAACAATGTTTCGTTACTGGACGTAAAAGTCAAACAGGTAACTCACGTTCTCATGCGATGAACGCTTCACGTCGTACTTGGAAAGCTAACTTACAAAAAGTTCGCATTTTAGTAGATGGTAAACCTAAAAAAGTTTGGGTTTCAGCTCGTGCATTAAAATCTGGAAAAGTTGAACGTGTTTAATCACACAGCAAAACGCATTGTCCTACAATGCGTTTTTTCTTTTTAGTAGCAAAAAAAGCTCTCCACCAAGACGATTTATTATAGAGCCAAAAATAAACGTCATACCTTGACACCTTCAGATGTCGAGGTATGACGTTTTTATTTTTTCCCATTGAAAAAATCAATAACACCATTCCATAAATTTTCAGCACCTTTTTTCAATGTTTCTCCCAAATCTTTCACACCACTTAACCAATCTTGTTTTTTCTGTTCTTGTTCTGCTTGCTTTTCAGATTGGATAGATGTTGTTTCAAAAGATGTTTTTGGTGAAACAGCAATGATATTATTCACAGCAACATTAAAAAATGGGTGAATGCTATTTTGATAGTCAATACTTAAATGATGTGTATCATCTGTCTTATCAAATCCCATCCACGAAGTAAACACAAAATCAGGTGTATAAGCAACAGCCCACTGGTCTTGTACGCCTTTATCAGCAAACTCGGTTGTACCTGTTTTACCTGCTATTTGTAACCCAGCTGGTAATCGTACTTGACCTGTCCCCTCACTTGTATAAACACCTAACATCATACGTGTCATATCTGTAGCAATTTTCTCACTCATCACACGCTGACTATCGGTATGCGTTTTATTCACAATTACCGCTCCGGTCGCATCAACAATGCGTCGAATAAAATAAGCATCTTGTCGAACACCTTTATTAGCAAAAGCTGTATATGCACTTGTTAAAGCAAGAGGAGTTACTCCTTTTGTCATTCCACCTAAAGCAACACCCAGATAATGATCTGCCTTTTCTGTTTCGATACCAAATTGATGCAATTTATCAATCCCTTTTTTTAGACCAATTTTATCCAATAGCCAAACAGCACTAGTGTTTTTACTCAAGGCTAATGCTTGATACATCGGTAATGTACCTACTGTTTGATGATCCCAGTTTTTAGGCGTGTAATTATCTGTTCCATATGATAATTCTTCATCAATCATCATCGATTCTGGTGTATATCCATTTTCTAAAGCTGGTGTATACACTACTAAAGGCTTTAATGTTGAACCCGGTTGACGATACATCTGTGTCGCACGTGAAAATCCTTGATACACATAATTTCCCCGTCCCCCAATCAACGCCATAACACCGCCTGTTGTTGGGTCAGCTAAAATCGAAGCACTTTGAACAAGTGTGCCATCATCTGCATTTGGAAACAACTCTCCTCTTGCATACGCATTGTCTAATTGATTTTGATACGTCTGATCTAATGTCGTGTATATTTTATAACCTTTCGTTAAAATATCTTCCTCATCTAATCCATACTTTTCTTTTGCCTCACGAATAACCGCATCAAAAAAATAAGGATATTTATAAGATGTTGCCGTTTCATAGGCATCTTTTAATACAATCGGTTCTTGAGAAGCTGTATCTAAAATGTCCTTTGAAATCTTGTCATTATCAGCCATTAACTGCAATACTGTATTTCGTCTATTTTTTGCTTGATCTTCATGATCAATTGGATTGTAGTATCCCGGACCTTTTAACATCCCCGCAATAACTGCTGCTTCTGAAACACTAATATCTTTTGCCGACTTTCCAAAATATTTTTTCGAGGCATCTTCAACTCCCCAGACCCCATGTCCAAAATAAGCGTGGTTTAAATACATCGTTAAAATCTCATCTTTGGTATAGTGTCTTTCGATTTCCAAAGCCAAAAAAATTTCTTGAGCTTTTCTTAAAAACGTTTGTTGTTGCGTTAAATATGAATTTTTTGCTAATTGTTGTGTTAAAGTACTGCCACCACCAGTTAGCTTAAACCCATGTGTAACAAAACCTACCAAAGAACGCGCAATACCCATATAATCTATGCCTTGATGATCATAAAAACGTTTATCCTCAGTTGAAATAACGGCATTAACAATATTCTCAGAAATTTGTTCTAAAGGGACATATGTCCCTTTTTGACTAAACAATTCCCCCGCTTCTTGATCGTGTAAATCATATACTTTTGTCGTTTGTTCCAACCCAGCTTTTAACGCTTTTACATCTGTTGTACGTGCTAAAAACAAAAGATAGCTACTAAAAACAAAACTGATACAAAGCATGATAAATACTGCCCATTTTATCACATGATACTTTTTCAAAAAAGCATTGATAGATAGCACACGTTGTTTCAATACTTGACTATTTATTTTCATAAGCACCTCACACTCATGTCTTTACTCACGATTTTCTTTCACAAAACGTGTTAGTTCCTCTTTATCATTTTCCAACACACTATGCAATACATTCACACGTATTTTCTCAATCAATTCTCCTAAATATTTTCCACCCGTTTCTTTTTGTAACAATGCCATAATTTCTTTACCGTTTAACGCTAAATCTTTTACAGTTTTTATAGGTAAAGCATCATACAAGTCTGCCACCTCTGTTTTTTCTGACGTCAAACATAATAAATATGCCAATGTTTCTCCTTGAACAGACAATCTTTTCCCGATTTGGAACAAATCATCAACCGTCCAATCTCTTTCTTTTCTAAAAAACAAAATACGTAACAAAATGCTCACATCATCAATTAGTTGATTGGATAATTTCCAACTTTTTAATACTTGTTTAGCATCTATATCTTTGATACCCATATAGTATAATAAAATTGCCCAATACATAGCATCCGTCTCAAGTACGAATACATCATTTCCCAATCTTTGTAACGCATCTTTATGTTCAGCAAATTCTGGACAATATCTATATAACCCTGTTTTAAGAAATATATCAATCCCATTCTTTTTAAACGAAGACATCATCAATTTTTCCCATTCCACTTGAATACGTTCCACGGCTATTTTCTTTAATAGATGTGCATTTTTTTGAATACCCTCTTGCGTTTTATCATCAATCTCAAATCCTAGTTGCCCAGCAAAACGCACGGCTCTCATCATACGTAACGCATCTTCATGAAACCGTTCATGTGCACATCCCACGGCACGAATACACTGATGATGTAAATCAACTTGCCCGTTATGAAAATCATACAAATGACCTCGTCTATCCATTGCCAATGCATTGATTGTAAAATCACGTCGTTTTAAATCTTCCTCAAGAGAACGTACAAATTCTACCTTATCTGGTCGTCTAAAATCTTGGTACGTTGACTCCGTACGAAACGTCGTCACTTCATAAGTGTTGTCGTTAAATAACACCATTACTGTTCCGTGTTCAATACCAACATCTACTGTCTTTTTAAAAATATGTTTCACTTCTTGTGGAAAAGCACTCGTGGCAATATCCACATCAGAAATATCCTTTCCTAATAAAGCATCTCTCACACAACCGCCGACAAAATACGCTTCAAAACCCGCTTTTTCGATTTGCTCAAGAACAGGTAATGCTTGCTGAAATAAATGGTGTTTTAACATATAATCTCCTTAATATATTTCCCACAAAGGATCTAATTGCTTAATTTTAGCAATCATCTGTTTTGCCTTATCTCGCTGACCAATTTCACGTAAATATAATGCATACTCTTGTAAAAAAGTAATCTCTTCTTGATAGATTGGATAGGCGTACTCATAATATTTTTGTGCCTTATCATCATCTTCTAGCTTACCGTAAGCATAGGCTAGTAACCAATACAACTCACTATCTTCCTCATCTGTCAATAATGGTTCCACATACGCTACAAGCTCTTCATAATCTTCCAACTCTTTTAGACGATGTGCATATAATAATTGTACTTGAATATCATCCGGTACATATACAATCGCTTCTTTTAAAACGTCAATATCTTTTTCAATCTGATATAATTGTATGTATAACGCTGCTTGATAAGGATTTTCTTTCAACGCTTTTCTTAATAACGCTTTTGCTTTATCAAACTGTTTTAATTTTGTATACACATCTGCCATATAATAATGTGCTGATAAATAGTCTGGATCTCTCACTAATAAAGCATCAAACCATTTTAATGCCCGCTCATATTCTTCTAGCTGATAATACGATAATGCCAACTCAAATAACGATTCTGAATGATGATTTGTCATATCTATTTTTTCTAAATACGAAATTGCTTCTTCAAATTCTCCTAAAGCAATCAATGACTTACTTGCTTTATAATAAATATCCACCATATCATACTCATCTTCTTGTTGTAGTACCACTTCATAGTGTTGTAACGCTTTTTGGTGTTCTCCCATAAATTGATACAAGGTTGCCAATGCTAAATCAATAATTGGTTCATTTGGCATCATATCTTTTGCCAATTCTAATTTATACTGTGCAACCTCATACACACCTTGAATTTGATAAATCTCAGCAATCATTAACAAAGCATTAACATACAATGGTGACTGCTCAGGTATCATCAATAACTGCTCCAGTGCTTCATCTAAAGCATCTATCTCCACTTTTAATTCGGCTAACAATAATAACCAATCTTCGCTTTCCCAAAGTTGATAGGCATGCTCACAATTTTCGATTGCATGTTCCACAAACCCTAGTTGTGCAAAAGAAACAATAACATCATACGCATCACTTTCTTCATTATCACTCATAGCTTGTAATACTGATTTTTCAAATAATTGTACTGTTAGTTCCATTTGGTTATCTTGTATAGAGTTTAATGCTTTATATCCTAATTCATTCATGTCATCTACCTCATTTTATATAGATATCATGTTTATTCTATCATATTCAACATGAAAAATCGTCTATTTTACATTTGCAAGTAATGTTTAAAAGTTGTATCATAAAAAACAAGTAAGCGGTATCTTTATCATATTAGGAGAGATTTTATGGGACGAAAAATGATCTTTGCAGCTATTCTTTCATACTGTTTAGTATGTTCAGGTTGCGATAACACAACAAAAACAGAAAAGACAATAGAAAAGACATCTGAAATAAATACGACAATATCAACATCAACAACACATCGTACAACCACGACTACTTCCAAAACAACAACACAAATGACAACGACTACACAAAGTACTACGCATCATGCGAGCGATACAGAAAATACTGAATCAAATACACCACATCATACAAAAGAAAACAAAACGAAACAAAACATATCAAATAATAATATACAACCCTCTCAAAATACGAACAGTGGACAAACAAATATCGTGCCTCCTCAAACCGAAGAAACTCAAGAAGTTCAAGAAGAAACACAACCTAATATCTATTATCGTAATTGCAAAGATGTATGTGAAGCAGGAAAAGCTCCCATTTACGCAGGACAACCCGGATATGCTAAACATTTAGATAGAGATGGCGACGGCATCGGCTGTGAAATCTGTCCCAAAAAACGCCGTTAATCATTTATCTTTCTCCTAACCGAGCAAGACTGAGCATAACATAAAGAACCGACACAAATACATGTATCGGTTTTTTATTATTGTTACTCATCAAATAAACTAGTAGATGAAACATATTAGTCTATCTTGTTGAATGAAACATTGACTAAGTATCCCAAACTCAATATAATATACATACAACATAATATTATAATAATACAAAAAGAAGATAGGATTATGACTACATCAAGAAAAGCGTTATACAGTAAAAGAAAGAAACAGAAACCTTTTTATAAAAGTAAATGGTTTATTATTGTTTGCGCACTTGTTATTATTGGAGGAATTGGTTCACAATTAGCAAAAGATAAGCAAAAAGATACTTCTAGCAAAACAGAAACAGTACAAAAAGATAATCAAAAAGACACCACAAAAGTAGAAAATACAACGACAACAACTATGGCTGCTAAAAAATCATATAAAATAGGTGATACCATTACATTTGAAGGTGTTGCTGAAATCACCATAAAAAGTGCAGAATTTACGGATCAACGTAATCAATTTGATAAATCAAATCCTGAACGTGTTTTAAAAGTAATATATGACGTCAAAAACCTATCAGATAAAGATTATTTAGTAAGTAGTGAACTATCTCTATATGTAGGTAGTAAAAAAATGGAGTCTTATCCAAATGAAAATACTATTCAAAATATATCTTCAGGTAGAATTTTTGAAAATGCAATTTCCCATTTTGGTGTAAACGGTTCTGGAAGTTTTGAATTAGAAGTTGTTCCTTCTTTCTCTTTTAACGCCAAAAAACAAATTGTTCTTTTAGATTTAAACTAATGATATAAAACCCGTCAAAGTTTTAATTACTTCAACGGGTTTTCTTATCTTAGACCTGATATTATAAAAAACGAATCCCCTTAAAACTTAGTAAACAAGTTTTAAGGGGAATATTATTCATTATTTAACAGCATCTTTTAATGCTTTACCAGCTTTAAATCCTGGTACTTTGCTTGCTTTAATTTCGATTTCTTCACCTGTTTGTGGGTTACGTCCTTTACGAGCAGCACGTTCACGAACTTCAAAGTTACCAAAGCCGATGATTTGTACTTTTTGACCAGCAGCTAAAATTTCTTGGATTGATTCGAATAATGCATCAACTGTAATAGCTACATCTTTTTTTGTAAAACCAGTTTCATTTGCAACGCGTTCTACTAATTCTGCTTTATTTGCCATGTTTTCACCTCCGTATATGATTTCTAACGAAATCAACTAGATACATTTTGAATACAAATTATTCAAAATACTCTTTAAAAAGAATAACACACCGCTATGATTTATGCAAATATTTTTATAATTTTTTATATATATTTTTGTAAAAATATGGCGTTTTATGTACGTTCTCGTGTAATTAAACGAATAGGTGTTCCTTCAAACTCAAATGTTTGTCTTAATTGATTTTCTAAGAAACGTTCGTAAGAAAAATGCATCAATTCTTTGTCATTTACAAAAACAACAAAAGTTGGTGGTTTTACTGCTACTTGTGTTAAATAATAAATTTTTAATCGTTTACCTTTATCTGTTGGTGTTGGATTTGTTGCCACTGCATCTAATAAAACATCATTCAATAATGATGAAGAAATGCGTAATGATTGATTTTCATTAACGTGTTTTATCAATGCTGGTAAAGTATGCAAACGTTGTTTGGTTTTTGCAGACACAAATACAATAGGTGCATAAGACAAGTATAAAAAATGTCCTCTGATTTCTTCTTCAAATTTTTTCATTGTATGATTATCTTTTTCAATGGCATCCCACTTGTTCACAACAATAATAACACCTTTTCCTGCTTCATGGGCATAACCGGCAACCTTTTTATCTTGTTCTTGAATACCTTCTTCTGCATTTAAAACCATTAGCACGACATCAGAACGATCAATAGCACGCATCGCACGTAAAACACTATATTTTTCTGTTGTTTCATAGATTTTACCACGTTTTCGTATACCGGCAGTATCAATCATTTGGAATATATCACCATCTTCATCTGTAAACTCTGTATCAATCGCATCTCTTGTTGTTCCAGCAACATTCGATACAATTACTCGTTCTTCTCCTAAAATAGCATTTACTAATGATGATTTACCAACATTTGGTCGTCCAATAAAACTAAAACGAATTTTGTTCTCTTCGTCCTTATCTGTATCGTCAACTGGAACTTTTTTAAAGACTTCCTCTAATAAATCTCCCAATCCTAATCCATGACTTCCAGAAATTGGAAATGGATCGCCTAATCCTAGACTATAAAATTCATATACTTCATTTCTTTGTTCTGGATTATCTGCTTTATTAACCGCCAAAATAATCGGTTTATGAGAGCGATGTAAAATACGTGCAACATATTCATCTGCTTCAGTCACACCTTCACGTACACTCGTTAAACAAATAATCACATCTGCTTCATCAATCGCAATTTCTGCTTGATGTTTAATTTGTGACATAAATGGCTCTTCACTCAATTCAATACCACCCGTATCAATGACATTAAATGGCTTATCTAGCCATGTTCCTCTTGCATAAATTCTATCTCTTGTCACACCAGAAATATCTTCAACAATTGAAATTCTTTCTCCCACTAAGCGATTAAAAATGGTTGACTTCCCAACATTTGGTCTACCTACTATCGCAATCGTCGGTATTTTCATTCTCTCACCTCTTTTGTTTTTCTTTGTTATTATAATGGTATATTTTCACTCATTCAAACAAAAAGATGAGAGATGTTCTCCCATCTTTTCGCTCATATTATTCGTTTTCTAAAGACGCTAATTGTTCTCCTAATACATCACCTAATGTTACTGTTGTGTTATCTGCAGTCACATCATATGGTACTTCTTCTTCAACAACTTCTTCTACGACTTCTTTTTCTTTTACTGGTTTTTCAATTAAATCTTTAATGTTTAATGAAATACGTTTTTCATCTTCTTGAATTTCTCTAATTTTCACATCGATTTCTTGGCCAACTTGTAACACTTCATGCGGTACAGCAATATGTTCATGTGAAATTTGTGAGATATGAACTAATCCTTCAATACCAGGAAGTAACTCTACAAACGCACCGAAGTCAACTAAGCGTTTCACAATTCCTTTTACAACATCGCCTTGTTTAAATGTTTCTAAAGCAATATCCCATGGACTAGGTACTGTTTCTTTAATAGATAATGAAACACGTCCTTCTTCAGTAATATCTAAAATTTTTACTTTTACTGTTTCACCGACTGTTAATGCATCAGACGGTTTTCTAATATGACCGTGTGCTATTTCAGAAATATGTACTAAACCATCTACGCCACCCAAATCAATAAACGCACCAAATTTGGCTAAACGAGATACTGTCCCTTCTACAACACTTCCAACTTCTAATGTTTCTAAAGCTTTAGCCATTTTTTCTGCTTTTTCTGCTAAAACAACCTCTTTACGAGATAAAATCAATTTATTCTCGCTTGGTTCACATTCAACAATTTTAAATGTTAATGTTTGCCCTTTAAATTGAGATAAGTCTTTCATAAAGAATTCAGACACTAAAGAAGCTGGTACGAAGCCACGAACACCTAAATCTACCGTTAAACCACCTTTTACAGTGTTTTTAACAGTCCCTTCAACTAATTCATTATTTTCAAATTTTTCTTGAATTTCTGACCAAATTTTTCTAGCATCAACACGACGTTTTGATAGTAAATAGCTACCGTTTTCTTTATCTTTAATTGTTGAAATAACAACTAAATCTAATACGTCTCCAACTTTTACAATTTCTTCCAATCTATCAATTGGTTCAGTTGATAATTCTTTCGCAGGAATAACACCTTCAACCCCTGCACCTAAAATACCAACAATCACTTGTTTGTTGTCTTGAAGTGTCAACACTTCACCTTGTACTAAATCGCCAACCTTAACATCTAAAACATTATTTAATGCTTCTTCCATGGCATTTAAAAATTCTGACATGAATATAAACCTCCTATAATCGAGCACTGCTCAAACGTTCTTAAAAAAGAACAATATTTACGAACATTATACCACTTTTTATTAAGACAGTCTATATTTTAAAAGGTTTTTCTTGAATTTAAGGGGTAATATACGTTTATGGGGGACTCAATTTAGTATCATTTCAATATATTCAGAAATTTGTTGAATAACTTCATCAATCGTTAATGATGTCGTATCAATCTCAATCGCATCCTCTGCTTTTTTCAATGGACCAATGACTCTTGATTCATCAAGTTTATCTCTTTTTTCAATTTGTTGACATAATTCCCCCAAAGAAGAATGGATACCGCGTTGCTTATTTTCTTCATGACGACGACGTGCACGCTCTTCTACACTAGCAACCATAAAAATTTTCAACTCTGCTTCAGGCATAACAACAGTTCCAACATCTCTACCGTCCATAACAATGCCGCCTTGTGCAATATACGATTTTTGTCTAGCAACCAAATCCGTACGTACACCTTCATAAGAAGCAACTAAAGACACATTTTCCGCCACATTTGGCTGACGGATAGCCGATGTAACGTCTTTTCCATTTAATAAAACAATTTGTTGATTATCTATATTTTTACTAAACCGGATATCTTGTTGTTGACAATGTGCCGATACCGCTTGTTCATCTTGCATATCAATATCATTAGACAATACAGATAAAGTAATACAGCGATACATTGCTCCTGTATCTAAATAAATATAATTAAATTTTTCTGCAATTCTTTTAGCTACCGTACTCTTTCCAGAAGATGCTGGACCATCAATAGCCACACATATTTTTTTTGACATGTTCATTCTCCATAAAAATGCGATAGTTACTAAGTAACTATCGCTTTATCATTAGTTTTCGTAAACAGATAATTTTTGTCCAATACTCAATCTATCAGATGATAAACCGTTTAAAGACATGATTTCATCAACTGTCATACCAAATCTTCTTGCCAAGCTATACAATGTATCGCCTGATTTTACAGAATATGTCGTTGTACTTCTGTTTCCTCTATTATTTGCTTTAGTTGTTTCTTTACGTTCTGTTGCAGTCGTTGTAGTCGTTGTTGTTTTATTATCAGCTGTTGTGGTCGTTGTTGCCGATTCATCAGATTTTTTAGTTGTTTCTGTCGTTGTTGTTTGAATTGTTAATTTAGATACACGTGTTGGAGATGTTGTCACTTCTCCAGCAGGTTTTCCAATACCTAATGTTTTTAAACCAATCCAACCAAGAACAACAACAATTAAAATAGCTAAAACAACAAAAATAATTTTTGTGTATAAAGAAGCTTCTGGGTCAGCATGATTTTTTGCACTTCGTGTTGTAGGTCTTTCTTTTTTCTCAAAGCGATGTGACCAAGGTTCATCTACTCTAGTTGCTGTATCATCTTCTAATTGTTCTAACGCTTCTTGTTCTACTGTTTCTAACGGTTCAAATTCTTCATTATGTTCCACTGTCTATTCCTCCAAATTATATACATATCTTTATTTTTATAGTATGATAAATCCATGATAAAGTAAAGGAGTTTACCTTATGTTTTACGATGTTTGTCAAGAAGACTGTATCGCATGCGGCTTATGCCAACTAAAAGCACCAAAACTTTTTTATTATGATGACGAAGGAATTGCGCATAGTCTGTACGATAGACAGACTCACATACCCGAATCACTCATGTTTTCGTTTAAAGACGCTTATATCAACTGTCCTACTGGTGCTATTAAACGTTTTGATAAATAATATACTACATCATAAATCGTTTACTGTTTTTTACCAGTATACTATTCACGATTGATAAAGCAATTCCTTTAATCAAATTAAAAGGAAGTACTGCTGTTAATACTAACATCAATGTATTACCCAATTCCATGTGAAATACAGTTTCATATAAAGGGATAAACACCACATAATTTAACGCTGATAAACATATCGCTAATGTCAATGTACTACATATACTTGGCAATAAAATATGTTTATTTTTTTTGTAAAGAATATAGAATATTCCTACATATATGATTGTGGCACAAATACTGGCAACAGCACCAATCATATCTGAGCCTGTTAATAACAATAATAAGCCCTTTCCAATAGCTACTGTTAATAATCCAGAATACCCATACAATAATCCCGCAATAAAGACAACAGTATCACTAAAATCTAGTTTCAAAAATGTTGCATACGGTATAATAGGTATCTCAATTTTTGATAAAATAATTGTCACAGCAATCAAAACTGCCAACGTTGTTAATTTTCTTACTTTCATTGTAATCCTCCTAGAAGGATCCATCTTCATAAAAATAATATTTTTTCTTCTCCCATCCAGACTTTAACTGTCGGTACTAGAATTTCACTAGTTCTGCTTGCGCTCGCGGACTTTACCGCCGGTTAGGAATTACACCTTACCCCGAAGATAGATCTTTTTTATTTCTTATTTTGTTGTGCCTCTATATCTCATTTTGTATGGTAAAACAATCGCATTATCTTCTACGGTTTCTTTACTCATAATTTTTGTTAATAGACGCATAGATACAGCACCAATATCATATAATGGTGGCATAATTGTACTTAATTCAGGACGTACAATTCGTACCAATTTAGAATTATTACTTGTAATAATTTCTAATTCTTCTGGTACTTTAATACCTCTTGCTAAAGCAGCATTTAAAATACCTACCGCAATTTCATCATCCCCAACGATAGCAGCAGTTGCACCACTTGCTTGTAAATGAGAAATGATTTTTTCACCCTCTTTGTAAGAGTATTCTGATTCCACAACTAATGTATCATCGTAAGGTAATCCCTTTTCTTCTAAAGCTTGTTTATACCCTCTTAGACGATACACACCATTAATTGGTTCAATATGTGGGCCACTCACAAATGCCACACGTTTATTTCCATTATCAATCAATTTCAACACAGCTTCTTTAACTGCTTCAACTGTATCAATATTAACACTACTAATTTGATTTAGTGGATCTACTGAACCGGCAATCACAACAGGGGTTTTTGAACGCATGATTTCTGAACGTAAATCATCATTTAAATCATAGCCCATGTAAATAATACCATCAACTTGTTTCGCTAATAACGCATTTAATACTTGCATTTCTTTTACATGACTTTGATCTGAGTTAGCTAAAATAATATTATATTTATACATTGCAGCAATATCATCAATTCCTCTTGCTAAAGCAGAAAAATATAAATTTGTTATGTCTGGAATAATAACCCCTACTGTTGTCGTACGTTTACTTGCTAAACCTCGAGCAACAGCATTTGGTCTATAATCTAATCTGTCAATAACTTCCAATACTTTTTTTCTAGTCGCTGCTTTTACATTTGGATTACCATTGACAACACGAGAGACCGTAGCCATTGAAACATCTGCTTCTCTTGCTACATCATAAATTGTTACTGTTTCTTTATCCATAGTTATCCCTGCCTTTCGTTATTTACTTTTATAGTATAGCATTCGCTTCTTTTTTGTGCAAGCGTTTCATAGCTGTTAAATCAACTTTTTTCTGAAAATAATTATCATTTTCATTTTTTTATCTTCTCTAATTATTTAATAAACGAAATGGTCAATACTATTCACATACTCTAAATGAAATTGTCCATTTTCATAAATAATTTTGCTTACACTCGCATTCAGTAGCGGACTTGAATAGGTATAGTCTGGAATAATACCTTGCATCATCACATTCAATGCAAAACCATGGCTAACAACTAAAATAGTATCATTTGTTTCTTTATGTTTTTCTAATAAATCATACAGCCCCTTTTCAATTCTCAACCAAAATGTCATATAATCTTCCGCATCTTTTGTACTATCCATTTCGTGCAAAAAATTAAGTTGATTTTCTCTTGTTAAAACGTCAATATCGTATTCTTTTTTTGCATAATGACGTAATGACTGCCACACTTCTGGTGCATATAGTCCTTCAAAACTACCAAAAAATACTTCTCTAAATTCTGATTTTTCAATAAAAGGCATAGACTTAGACACCTTATTTTGAGCCATTATCAATTTTGCTGTATCCTTTGTTCGTTGCAAATCACTCGTATACACTGCATCAAATGATGTCATTGCCAATCCTTTTCCACTCGCTATACAATCTAAAATCCCTTTTTCTGTTAATGGAGCATTTGCCCACCCTTGCATTCGTTCATATTTGTTTAAATACGTTTCTGCATGACGCATAAAATAAAATGTTACTGACATCTACTACCTCACTTTCATCATTCGATCTGTTTCACGTTTTATATCTTTTTGTTTTAACGATTCACGCTTATCATAATTTTTCTTCCCTTTTGCTAATCCGATTAAACATTTGGCATAACCATCTTTTAAATAAACTTTTAATGGGACCAATGTATACCCGATTGTTTTGACATCTTTTTCCAATCGTTTAATTTGTTGCTTATGCAACAATAATTTTCTTGTTCGTAATGGCTCATGATTAAAAATATTCCCCTGTTCAAATGGGCTAATGTGTACATTATGTAAGAATACCTCTCCTTTTTGCACTCTTGCAAAACCGTCTTTTAAATTGATACGTCCATTACGAATAGATTTTATTTCCGTTCCAGTTAGAACCATTCCTGCTTCTAATGTATCTTCAATATGATAATCATGCGTTGCTTTACGATTTGTTGCAACTACTTTTCCTTCACCTTTTGGCACACACTCACCTACTTACGTTTTTTCTTTACAAATTTTTTTGTTTGTTGCTTTCCTTTTTGTTTTTTAGCTTTTGTCATTCTTTTCGCTGTTTTTTTCTCTTTTTCCGATAAAACGACTTCAAAATCAATATCATGTGTATCTATATCAACTTTTGTTACTTTTACCGTTACTTGCTGTCCTATTTGGTACGTTTTACCCGTTCTTGTGCCAACCAACAACAAATGATTTTCAATAAATTCATAATGGTCATCACTCATTTTAGACACATGAATAAGTCCTTCAACCGTATTTTCCAATTCAACAAACATACCAAATCGTGTTACCGAACTAACAACGCCACCAAATTCCTGTCCTATTTTATCGAGCATATATTCTGCTTTTTTCAATGCATTCGTATCTCGCTCTGCTTCAACAGCTCTTCTTTCCATTAAAGAACTTTGATGTGCTATATCTTCTAATCGTTGCTCTAGCATATCATAATCACTTTTTAGCGGTTTTTCTTTTTCATATTTTTTTATAAAACGATGCACAATTAAATCTGGATAACGTCTAATTGGAGAAGTAAAATGTGTATATTCATCTGTGGATAAACCAAAATGCCCTAATGGTGCTGCATCATATTTTGCTTGCTTCATACTACGTAATAATACCGTAGATACAACAGCTTCATAAGGTTCATCTTCAATATCCGATAATACTTTTTGCAACGCTTTAGCATCCACGGTTTCACTTGTACCTTTTATCGTCACACCAAAAGCAGATAAAAATTCCATGAATCGTTGCATTTTTTCCTCTGCTGGCTGCTCATGGACACGATAAATAAACGGATATTTTTTATCCATATAGTGCTTCGCAACCGTTTCATTTGCTACAAGCATAAACGATTCTATCATTCGCTCGGCTAACCCTCTCGTTCTAAGTACAATATCGGTTGGTGCTCCATTGTCATCAACATAAATTTTTGCTTCTTTCGTATCAAAGTCTATCGCACCTCTACGTCTACGTAAATGGTACAAGGCATAATGTAACTCACGCATTTGCTCTAACATCGGTAAAAAAGGAGCATATTCTTCTCTTGCTTTTTTGTTCCCTTCGACAATCGCTGCATTTACTGTATCATAAACCATTCGCTTTTTAGAACAAATGACACTAGGAAAAATCTCGTAATGATGCATGCAACCAGACATATCTATTTCCATCACGCAAGACATTGTTAAGCGGTCTTCATCAGGATGTAATGAACAAATACCATTTGATAAACGTTGTGGTAACATCGGCACCACTCTATCGGTCAAATACACACTCGTTCCTCTGTCATAAGCTTCCAAATCAAGAGGACTATTTTCTGTAACATAGTGCGATACATCTGCAATATGCACACCTAATTGAAAATGCCCATTTTCTAATATTTTTAAAGAAATAGCATCGTCTAAATCTTTTGCGTCTGCTCCATCAATCGTAATAATCGTTTCTTGTCTTAAATCTCTTCTTCCTTTTAAATCATCTTCACTCAATGTTAATGCAATACGCTCTGCTTGTTCTAGCACATCCTCTGGAAATGTTGTAGGAATACCATGTTGATGCAAAATCGTTAAAATATCAACACCCGGAGCATCTTTAAATCCAATTTCTTTTATGATAACTCCCTCTAAACTTTTAGGATTGTCCAATGTTGGATATTGTGTAATGTCAACTACACAAATTGTTCCATCAACCGCATCTAACCCTATCGGTAAAATAAAGCATGTCATATCTGATAAAGTTTTTTCAGTTGGTAAAACATATCCCGTATAGCCATATTTTTCTGCTAAGTGGTTTGAGTAACGTACATATTCTCCCACAACTCTTGTCAACTGACGTTGCTCAATAGAAAGAACTTTCCCCTCCATACCTTTTTTCTCCAACATATCGGCTTCTTTAATAATCTCAATAACAACCCTATCTCCAGAAAGTGCAGTCTGTTGGTATCCTTTTGGAATATAAATATCTTCCATCATCCCCTCAACACTCACAAACCCATAGCCTCTTTCATTTGCACGATAAACACCCGTTAATGTTTTATGCTTAAAAGGTAAACTCAATTTACCGCTATCTAAAAATATTAAATGACCTTTTCTCTCTAATTCAGATAATTGCTTTACCAATGCTTTAAAATCTAAAGCACTTGTTTGGTGCAATACTTCTGATATTTCTTTAACAGTCATTGCTTTTTCTTCTAAAAGAGATAAAATTTTTTCTTTCACCTATATCACCTCCCAATCTAATTTCTCAATAAAATCAATCACACTATTTTGAAATGCCACACGACTTTCACCAATGGTTATAACATGTTTTGCTTTTTCAAACCATACAAATTCAACAGGTGCAAAACTTATTTGACGAACCATATGTTCACTAATACGAGCATCAATCAATTCATCTGCTCCACTTTGAGCAATATACACCGGTACATCAATACGATTTAAATACTGTGCTATCTCTTCAGATAATATCTTAATTTGCTCCAACTGCACCGGTATTTTTTCAACTAAATCAGACAAATATTCCTCCTTATCGGAAATAACTGTTTCATCATAAAATTGATTTGCATAAACCATAAACTGTTCTTCGACTTTCGAGCTGTCATCCAACGGAACAGGAGAATTAAAAGACCCTCCTCCTATAATAAACGGATGACTTTGCGTTAACATATCTAAAGCCAGCATTCCTCCAAGAGATAATCCAAAAATAGCAATTTGTGCGCACCCTTTATCCAAAACAAATTGAACAGCTTTTTTCGTATCTTCTCTCCACATTTTAGGATTTTTGTTTAAAATAGCCCGCATATCTTTTGTACCATGTCCAGATAATAAAGGCATATAGACTGTATATCCTAATTTATGAAGTGCCGTGCCCAAAAGCCTTACATCATTTGGTGTACCCGTATAAGCATGTTGCAAAATAATCGCACGTTTTGAACCTTGTAAAAAAATACCATTTGTCATCACTGAAACCTCTATCTACTATCTTTCTTTTTACTATCTCATGAGGAGCTTTTATCCTATTCTATACATTATACTGTATCTTGTCATCTAATGCCAAAATACCGTTACATTTCCAAAAAAAGATATGTTGATATACCTCAACATATCTTTTTATCATCTATACACTTATTTTTCACATAGATAAATAAGCTGTATAATCTTTACAATGTAATAAGCGATTAGCATTTTCTACACGATCTGGTGTAGGTGGCTCCACATCTTTTAAAGGATACGGAATACCTAGCACCTCATATTTATAGACACCTAACTTGTGATAAGGTAACACTTCTACCCTTTTCACATTTTTCAATGTTTTCACAAATTTATCTAATCGTACTAACAATTCATCTTTATCCGAACCACCTGGTACTAAGACATGGCGAATCCAAACAGGTTGATTTACCTCAGACAAATATGTTGCCGCATCTAAAATATTTTGATTACTTCGTCCTGTTAATATTTTATGCTCTTCATCATCAATTTGCTTAATATCCAATAGAATCAAATCTGTATATTTTAATAATTCATTAAATTTTGAAAAAAATGGCTCATCAAATGTAAATGGAGCTGCACAAGAATCTAATGTCGTATGGACACCTTTTTCTTTTGCCAATTTAAAAAATTCAATTAAAAAATCAATTTGAATTAAAGGTTCTCCGCCACTAACCGTGATACCCCCTCGTTCTCCCCAAAACTCTTTATACTTTAATGCTTCATTCAATAAATCTTCTGCCGTCCACTCACGTCCTCCTTGACCTAGTCGCCAAGTATCTGGATTATGACAAAATTGACATCTCAAATGACACCCTTGCATAAAAACTACAAAACGAATACCCGGACCATCAACAGAACCAAAACTCTCTGTTGAATGAACCCTTCCTAAAACAGTCATGCGCTTACCTCCTTTTTCTTTGATTTCTTTACAATTAGTTTATCATAATAAACAGAAAAGCTGCAAGAAAGACTTACAGCTTTTCATCACACACAGATTAGAATTGATTGTGAATAACACGATTTAAAATATCTGCAATTTGTGCTTTTGTTGCTTTATTTAAGTACAATGCATATCCAGATACACGTAATACAGCATGTGGATTTTCTTCTGGATGTTCTAAAATTTCAATTAGTTTTTCACGATTTAATACGTTAACGTTTAAGTGATGTCCACCTTTCACAAAGTATCCATCTAACATTGTTGCTAAATTCGCACGACGATCACTATCATCACGTCCTAACGCTTTTGGATGAATAGCAAATGTATATGAACTACCGTCTTTTGCATCATCAAATGGAATTTTCGCAACTGATGATAGTGCAGCTAAAGCACCTGATTTAACAGAATTATATTGAGGGTTAGCTCCTGGTGCGATTGGTGTCCATGGTTCACGGTATCCTACGATTTCTGGGTTAGAACCTGTGAATACATTTCCTAAAGATTTTCCATAAACAATATTTGATGTAATTGTTAAAATAGATGTTGTTACCTCTGCATTACGGTATGTTGGTAATTTACGTAAACGTTCCATGAAATCATGTAAGAAGTTTGTTACTAATGAGTCAACACGGTCATCATTATTACCAAATGTTGGGAATTGTTCTCCTTCTACAACATAATCTACTGGGAAACCTGTTTCATCACGAATAATACGGATTTTTGAGTATTTAACAGCTGATAACATATCTCCTACTAACGCTAATCCTGCAATACCTGTTGCAAAGTAACGATGTGGATGTGTATCTAATAAAGCCATTTGACTTGATTCATACGCATAACGGTCATGAGAACGATGAATAATGTTCAATGCACGCATATACGTTTTAGCTGTCCAATCCAATACTTTATCTAATTTTTCCATCAATTCATCATAATCTAAGTAATCTGAGGTAATTGGTTCTAAACCTTCGATAACTTGATCGCGTGTTTTTTCATCAATACCACCTGATACAGCATATAATAATGCTTTTGGTCCAGAGAAACGTGCTCCAAAGTATTGATGCTCTAACCCCATAACAGATGGAGATACACAACATGCAATCGCAGCATCAGTTGAACCTAATCTCATACTCATAACAGCATCATTTTCATATTGAATAGCAGATGTATCAATAGATACTTGTGCACAATATTGACGATAAGCCAATGGTAATTTTTCGTTATAGAAAATTGTTAAATTTGGTTCTGGTGACTCACCCATTGTATACAATGTATGTAAGCAACGGAATGCTGTTTTTGTTACTAATGAACGTCCATCATTATTCATACCTGCAATAGATAATGTTACCCATGTTGGCATACCAGAGAACACATCATTAAAATCAGGCGTACGTGCAAAACGAATCATACGTAATTTCATTACAAAATGATCAATAAATTCTTGTGCTTCTTGCTCTGTAATTAAACCAGCTTGTAAATCACGTTCAATATAAATATCAAAGAATGCATCCATACGTCCTAGTGATGTTGCCGCACCATTTGTTTGTTTTGCTGCTGCTAAGAATGCTAAATAAGTCCATTGAATAGCTTCTTGTGCTGTTTGAGCAGGACGACGTAAATCAAATCCGTGTAAATCCCCTAATTTGATTAAGTCATTTAAAGCACGATATTGTTTTGAAACTTCTTCACGTAATTGCATTTCTTCATCAGTGTAAGTTTCTTTTTCAAGATTTTTCCAATCTTGATATTTTTGTTTCATTAAGAAATCTACACCATACAACGCAACACGACGATAGTCACCAATAATACGTCCACGACCATAAGCATCTGGCAGACCTGTAATGATTTTGTTACGACGTGCTCTACGAATAGAATCATCATAAACATCAAATACACCTTGGTTATGTGTTTGTACCCAATCTGTAAAGATTGATTCTACTTCTTTATCTAAACTATAACCGTACGCTTCTAAGGCTTGTTTTGCCATACGCACACCACCAAAAGGATTTAAACCTTGTTTTAATGGTTTGTCTGTTTGTAAACCAATAATTTTTTCGTAATCTTTTAATTCATCACTAATGTAGGCTTTATCGTAAGCTAAAATCGTTGATACGACTTTTTCTTCCATATCTGCAACGCCATTTTCAACTTCTTTAGCAAGTAAATCTTGGAATACTTTATTTAATTTTTTTGTACCCTCTGTTGCTTCTGCTAAGAAAGACTCGTCCCCTTTATATTCTGTATAGTTATCACGAATAAATTGTGCAACATCAATATTTTCTTTCCAAGCTGTTCCTTTAAAACCAGCCCATTGTTTATCTTCAAATCCAGCTAACAATTCTTTTGTTGTTTGTGCCATTTTCATTCTCCTTCTTGTGATGTTTTTAACAAAAGTATATTACTTATTGATACAGTTATTGTATCACAATTAGTACAGCTATGTAAAATAAAATCAAGTCTTTTATCTGTTAAAAACATATATTTTTTTAGCTTTTTATAAAAAATATAAAAAGTATGATAAATCTGTCACAATTTTTTGTAACAGTTCTATAAACAAAAAACAACCTGTTATATAACGCTTAAATATTTTTAACTTGAATTTACTATAAAAATTCAGTAAACTGATACTAGTCTAGCACCATTAGTGTAATGGATATCACGTAAGATTCCGGTTCTTAAAATGGGGGTTCGATTCCCTCATGGTGCGTAAAAACATTGATAAATCGATGTTTTATCCAATTAAAATCTTCTTTTAAAAATAGGTACCTTTATTCTTTTAAGTTTAATACATATTATATATCTCTACTTTGTACCAACATAACTTTTAACTTTACTCTAAAAGAAAAGAAATGTACCAAATGGTTACTCCACTTGATACACATCATTTTCATCATCTAAACTAATCTTCTTTTTTCACTCTAATTATATACAATAGCCAACTAGTAAATAAAGACAACCAACCTATCTCTATTGGGATATTTTCAGTATTTGTTTTTGGTAATAATTTATCTTTAGATACTTCTTGTTCAACATTTTTTATTATTTTTTTGTTTAAATAAATTTCCTTTTTATCAGACAATACAACTGAAGCGATACTCTCCATAGATACTACTTTTTTTGTTCCAATTCGTACTTTTTCAATTACAGGTTGAATGATAACCTCTTCTTTTTCTACACCATTAACAATATAAGTACGTTTTTTACCAACTTTCCCTACTTGTTCTACAATTCTTGTTCCAATAGTCAAAGTATTATCTTCAATCGTTTCAACCGTAAATGGCATATTTTCAATTATTTCCGATTGGTCTTTAAGTTTTGTCCCCCTATATATAACAGTCGGTACCATTGCTTTTATCACTTCTTCGGTTACAACAGGTTCTCCAAAAGCAACGCTTTTTTTAAAATGTTGTACTTTTCTTACCCGTTTTAATCCTACTTGCCCTTGTTCCGTACGTACTTCATCTGTATACATTGTCGCATCTGCTTCTTCTTTTATCGTAACTGGAATGTCCTCATCTGTTTCTGTAACAGTTTCACTGTCAATTGGTTTTGTTCCTCTATACACAACAGTAGGTACCATTGCTTTTATCACTTCTTCGGTTACAACAGGTTTTCCAAAAGCAACGCCTTTTTTAAAATGTTGTACTTTTCTCACACGTTTTAGTCCGGCTCGCCCTTCTTCCGTTCGTACTTCATCTGTATACATTGTCGCATCTGTTTCTTCTTTTATCGTAACTGGAATGTCCTCTTCTGTTTCTGTAACAGTTTCACTGTCAATTGGTTTTGTTCCTCTATATATAACAGTAGGTACCATTGCTTTTTCAACTTTAGAAACGATGATTGGCTCTCCTAATCGCACTCCGTTTTCGGTTATCCATATTTTTGTAATAAGCTTTACACCTAATTCCCCAACCTCTGTTCTTGTTTCATCTTCCCAAAGGTTTGCGTCTTCACGGTGAGTAATCGTAATCGGAATATCTTCACGAGTTTCTTCAATGTCTTTGCCGTAAACGGTTTCTTTGTAGATAGTATTTCTAAAATCACTCGTGTCGTTTAAATAAAATTCAAATATTTTTTGTTTTAAATCATGAACAGCAGTAACCCCAATCAAAATATTTTGTCCATATTGTTTATTTCTCTTCATCTGCTCTAAATCTTTAACAATTGCTTCATCCATTAATGTCTGTAATTCACTATATTTTTTAAAATATGGCGTTTCTTTTAATTGATCTACTTTTTCAATACGGCGTTTAAACATATCTTTTTTAAATATAGCTAAATTTCCCTGATAAGCATTATCTAAAATAGCTGCCAAAGCTTCTTTATCATTGGCATACTGATTAGATAGATATGGAATCATCCCGTTTTTATACCCATATTCAGCCAACAATTCGTAGGCATAACGTCTAAACGTAACATCACCTACTGAACCGACATCATTTTGAACACCTGCATATATTGGCTCAAAAAGTGGAACAACATGATATCCATTTGGTGTTGCTTCTCCAACAGTTTGATGCCCTTTAAAAGCTAATCGACCGGATACAATACCTTTATCAATAAAATCATTGATAGATGTCAAACTTCCTGCTGTTGTTTCATCAATATTTGAAAAGCTGTCTTTTACTTGGTTTGTTCTCTTTGCATCTGGTATAAGTGTTACTTTATTTAATAAAATTGCTCTATTATCGTTAGATTGTTTGAGTATAGATTCAGACTCTGCATAGTCTAATGTATACAAAACATCCATTATCCCTTGCATATACTCTTTTAAATCAGATTCTTTTTGAAAACGATTAGGCGACTCATTTTGTGTTCGTCCCTCTCCACGTAATTCATACGTGGTATTTAAATTAAAAATTGATTCATAACCAGAAGCACCTTTTGTATTATTTAATGACTCAAATAGACCTCTAGCATAGACTTCAACACCCTGACCTTCACGTCTGGCATATCCATTAAACCAAACTTTTTGATCTAGCATGTGCGTGATTTCATGAGTATAAACAGATTGTCCTCTATCGGTTAATGTTTTTGCTAAAAAATGATTCACTATATCCCCAGTAGCTTGTCCATCTGCTTGTAAAAAATCTAAATGATACCTAAATGGAGCCATAAACTGACGAATACCATCTACACTATTTTCACCATACGACGGCAACCATGATTGTTTCCCTGATTCAGTTGGATTATCACTATATCTTCTCATCGTATCAATAACTAAAATATCATTTCCTTCAAATAATCTATCTTTTTTTTCACTAATACGATACCAAAAATCGACAAAGGCTTCTTGTTTAACAGCTGTTTCTTTCATCATTTCTTTGAAAGACTCAAATGCCACCTCATCTGTTTTATCTTTTAAATATGAATCCAATAAACCGTAAGTAACCGTACTCATAGTACTAATTGCATATAAACTTTTTTCATTAACCGTTAATAACGGAATTAAATGTGAGCGTAACCGTGTATCATGTGACATCTTCTTGAATAAATTAGAATCTGCATAAGGACTCTCAGATTCAACAATTATCACATTTGTATTTTGTTTAAACCAATCGCTCGGTGTCAAGTTTGGTTCAAACATTTTAACATGATTTACAATAAAGTCATAAATTGTATTTTGCTTTGTAATAGATTTGATTCTTTTCTCATATGTTTTATCTGTATTTGATAATTCAACATCAGCATAGGTTAGACGTCCAATATCAATCAATCTATCCAATGGATCGGTTTTTGTACCATATATTTCTGGATGATACAAAATTAAATCTTTTGCTTTTATAGTATCAAATTTAAAAGGATATTGTCTTTCTAAATAAGATAAACCTAATAAAATCTGAGATTTATTCTCTATAATTTTATTCATATCTGTTTGAACAGAACGCTCGACAAGTCCTTTTATCGTATTTTCGATATTATCTTTTACATGTTCAAATTGGTGTCTCATATCCAACTTATCCATATATACTTGTTTAATACGAGCATTCAATTCATTTCCTGTAGGCTCTCGTCCGATTTCTTTTTTTAAATCATTTTGAATTTGAAGTTGTTCTAAAAAACGAACTCTTGGTTGCAATATAGTATATAAATCATCATATTCAACTTCTTTAAACGCTTCAATAGCTGGAACTAATTGGTTATCATCTACAACTTGTTTTGGTTCGTACGCATAAGAACCATTTGCTTCTTCTTTTGTAATTGTTCCATCATTTTTTATCACTAAAACTTTATCCACTGTACCATTACTAATAGTTTCATTAATATTTCCTTCATTATCTAATGGAATAATGGCTTTTACATCATTCACATCCACATTTGCCATTCTAAAAGAAGAATGGTTTTCTAAAGAGGTTTCTAATGCAGTTTCTTTTTCTCTATTCTCTACATCATTTACATTATTATCAATATTTGCAGGAATTTTATCATCATTATTGTGTAAACTTTTTTTGTCTAACAACTCTTTTTCTAAAGTTTTTTTATTTTCAGTATTTTCAGTCACATCAACCATATTTTTTTCAACTGCGTAAACGCATTCATTACACCCTATAAATAAAACCCCAAAAGCTACACAAACCGAAACAACACCAATAGAATATTTTTTTATAGCATACTTACGTACTCTTTCACCCAATACATTCCTCTTTCCGTACATTTTACATACCTCCCACAATATTTATCCATAAATTTATTTACATTATAGCACAACAAATCGTAATTGTTAGAGTTAACTATATAATTTAGGCTGTATAATTTTTAGGGTTGATGGCATAAGCCAGCAACCCTAATTTTATGTAGACAAAAAGGCAATTTTCTCTTAAATTAAAAGTACCACCAAATAATAAGGAGAAATTGCCTATGTCTAATAT
>NZ_WNJX01000019.1:0-36489 GCF_010892375.1 Granulicatella sp. zg-84
CAATGATTTTTTATGTCGAATGTCACACTCTGATATGTTTTCATGATCAAATGTGATGTTTTTATCCTTTAATTGTAGTAAGATTTCTGTTATATTAGACATAGGCAATTTCTCCTTATTATTTGGTGGTACTTTTAATTTAAGAGAAAATTGCCTTTTTGTCTACATAAAATTAGGGTTGCTGGCTTATGCCATCAACCCTAAAAATTATACAGCCTTTATATATAAAAATTCTGTTGATGTAATTTTTTATTATATATATTTAATGATTTTTATTGCTTGTTTTTCCTGTTTATAAGGCATTTGTTGAAAAGTTTTGTAAATTTCTTTGACAATTTCATGCAAATAGGATATAGTAAAATGACAAAATGATTAGAATAATATCTAATCATTATTTTATATTTAAGGAGGTGCTGTATGCCTGCGTCACGAACGTGTGTTTTCAGCACGATTGTTGCTCTTAGGTATATGATAATAGGTGCAGATAAGATGTAGTGTTTATAAATGATTTCATTTATAAACACGTTTTAAAGAAATTTGCATAATATTATATAAAAAGAGGTATATCGTATGAACAGATTGAGAAGATTATGGATAATTCCATTTTTGATGTTTATTTTAGCAGCATGTACTGGGAATAATACATCAAATGATACAAGAGAAGAATTTCGTGTTGGGATGGAGGCAAACTATGCACCTTTCAACTGGACACAAAGTGAAGCTGGTGAGGGAACTGCTCCGATAGAAGACGGAGAATATGCCGGTGGGTATGATGTGTCTATCGCACAAAAAATTGCAGATAAATTAAATCGTAAATTAGTTATTGTAAAATTGGAATGGGACGGTCTTATTCCGTCATTGCAATCCGGTAAAATTGATGCGATTATTGCGGGAATGTCCCCCACAGAAGAAAGAGCACAACAAATTGATTTTACGGGACCTTATTATGAATCGGTCTTTATGATGATTGTTAGAAAAGACGGTGCTTATGCGAATACATCTTCCATAGATGATTTTGCTGGTGCTAGAGTAACCGCACAATTAGGCACATTCCACTATGATATGATTGATCAATTAAAAGGTGCTGTTAAACAAGAAGCGATGTCTGATTTTTCTGCTATGCGTGTTGCGTTAGAAAGTGGAAAAATAGATGCGTATGTATCTGAAAAAGCTGTTGCCAATGAAGTGGTAGCCGCAAGTAAAGATTTAAAAATGATTGAGTTTGCTTCTGGAAAAGGATTTGTAACAAAGCCAGAAGAAGTACAAACAGCAATCGGAGTTAAAAAAGGTAGTCCATTAAAAGAACAAATTAACACAGTTCTTTCAGAAATTTCAACGAGTGAACGTGATGAATTGATGGATAAAGCATCACGTGGTCCGTCAGAACAAACAACGGGACATTTCTTAGAAGAAATGGGTGTTATTTTCCAAAAATATTATCCGCAATTATTTGCAGGTATGGGTGTGACATTATATATTTCACTCATTGGGACTATTGTTGGTTTATTGATTGGTTTATTGATTGGCGTGATTCGTACAGTGCCTTTATCAGATAAAAAAGGTGCATATCGTGTGTTCTTAAAAGTTGTGAATTGGTTATTGAATGCGTATGTTGAAATTTTCCGTGGAACACCGATGATTGTACAGGCAATGGTTGTCTATTATGGGTCAGCATTATTGTTCCATTTAGATATGGATAAAACATTTGCGGCATTATTGATTGTGTCAATTAACACCGGTGCCTATATGTCTGAAGTGGTGCGTGGTGGTATTTTATCCATTGACAAAGGTCAATTTGAAGCGTGTCAAGCGATTGGTATGACACATTTACAAGCAATGAAATATATCGTATTACCACAAGTGTTGCGCAATATTTTACCAGCTACGGGGAATGAGTTTGTTATCAATGTAAAAGATACATCTGTATTAAATGTCATTGGTGTATCAGAATTGTTCTTTGTGACAAAATCTATTGCGGCAACAAATTATCAATTTTTCCAAACATTTTTAGTAACATGTATTTTCTACTTCATTATGACATTTGTGATTACACGTATTTTACGTTGGTTAGAAAAACGTTTATCTGGTAAGCAAAGCTATTCTTTAGCAAGCGGAAATCAAATGCAAGTGTCAAAAGCACAAGAGAAAGAGTAGGTAGAAAATATGGAAACAGTTATTGAAATTAGACATTTAAATAAAAGTTTTGGTGAGAGAGAAGTTTTATCAGATATTAACTTTACGGTAAAAAAAGGACAAGTTGTTACTTTGATTGGTTCAAGTGGTTCTGGGAAATCAACCCTATTACGCTGTATCAATTTACTAGAAACGCCAACAGCTGGTGACATTTATTATTTAGGTGAAAATATTTTAGATGGAGCACATGATGTGTTTAAATATCGTACACATTTAGGTATGGTATTTCAACAGTTTAATTTATTTGAAAATTTAAATGTATTAGATAATTGCACAGTTGGACCTATAAAAGTTTTGAAAAAAACAGAGGAAGATGCAAAACAGTTAGCATTGCATTACTTACAACAAGTTGGTATGGCGGAGTACGTGAATGCCCGTCCGTCACAATTATCTGGGGGACAAAAGCAACGTGTGGCAATTGCCAGAGCGTTGGCAATGGAGCCTGATGTGTTATTGTTTGATGAGCCAACATCAGCACTTGATCCGGAAATGGTTGGAGAAGTATTACGTGTTATGAAAGATTTGGCTAATTCTGGGATGACAATGTTAGTTGTAACGCATGAAATGGATTTTGCAAGAGAAGTTTCGGACCATGTTGTTTTCATGGATAAAGGTGTTATTGCAGAAGAAGGTTCACCAGAAGATATTTTTAATCATCCAAAAGAAGATCGTACACGTGCCTTTTTAAGTCGTATTTTACAAAAATAAACAAAAAAGAACAGAAATTTATGAGATTTCTGTTCTTTTTGCGTATAATATAAATAGAGAAAGAAGGTGCGTGGATGTTACAGTTTGTTTTAGGAAATATTTTAACGAATAAGCAAGCGTGGTGTGTAGCAGATATGAAAGCGTTGCTTGAACAAAAACAAGTAAAACAAGTATTTTATCTTGTACCTGAGCATATTAAATTCGACTCAGAAATGAATGTTTTAACGCAATTACATCATGAGGATATAAGTGGTAGTATCGATATACAAATTTATAGTTTTTCAAGATTGGCATGGTATTTATTAAAAGACACGGGTGTTCTTGTGAAACCGCAATTAAGTAAAATTGGGTTAAGTATGCTTGTTCGTCATGTTTTATTGGAAAAACAATCTGAATTGGTTTTTTATCGTACACAAATTAATAAACAAGGGTTTATTAAGCAATTGACAGATTTATTTTTAGAATTTCGTTCGGGTGCCATTTCACAAGAAGATTTATATACCTTTTTTAAAGAAAAACCGAGCGATACAACAGAAAGCCAAGAAAATATGTATGTGAAGATGCAAGAACTAATGCTTTTGTATCGAGCATTTAATGAAAGATTAATAGGTAAGTATATTGAGAAAGAAGATTTATATACCCAATTAGCCGAGCATATTCATACAATGGATTTATCAGATACAGCCATTTATATTGACGGTTTTGAACATTTCTCTGCAAAGGAACAACAAATTATCCTTGCTTTAATGAAAAAAACATACAAGGTATCAGTAACTTTGCCTTTATCCAAAAAAGCAAAGGAAAAAACACCATTAACGCTTATTCCAATGATAACAAGAGAAAGATTAATTCAATTAGCACAAGAAAATAGTGTGCGTATTTCAGAAGTTGATGTCACAAAAGGATATGAGCGTTATAGTGAAGATATGCAGAAAATAGTTTCTTTTTGGGAAGAAGCTTTTCAGTCAGTTGAAAGAAAAGATAATGATGTAATAAAACAAGATGCTTTATTTATTCAAGAGTATGACACTAAACAAGAAGAAGTAACAGCCGTTATCAATCAGATAAGTAGATTGGTTGCGACAAAGCACTATCGTTATAAAGATTTTAGTATTTTGATGCGACAAGTTGAAGATTATGAAATGATTTTAAAACCTTTGTGTCATGAAAGCCAAATACCTTATTTTATTGATAATGCTGATACCATGGCATCACATCCTATTTCAGAATTTTTAGCATCTTTATATGCCATTCAAAAACGGAATTGGCAATATACGGATATGATGCGATTATTGCGATCAGATTTATTAGAGATAGGTGCGCAAGACGATATTGATGTGTTTGAAAATGATTTATTAGCAAATGGTTATGTCGGAAAACGTTGGTGGATTGAGGATAAGGAACAATGGAAGTATGAGCATATAAGAGAACGTATTGTCGGTATATTGCTTCCATATATTGAAACATTAGAGCAGGCAAGTACGATGAAAGATGCAGCAGTTGCTTTATACATGCTTTGTAAGGAGCATGGAGTAGTTTCAAAAATAAAGCAGTGGCGAGATGATTTCATTGCTCAAGGACAGTTGGAAAAAGCACGTCAACATGAACAGGCATGGCAGACGTTTATCCAATTATTAGATGAATTTGTGATGGTTCTAGGAAATATACCATTTGATTTACAAACATTTTATACGGTATTATCGAGTGGCTTTGAAGAGGCGGAGTATAGTTTAGTACCTCCTACATTGGATACGGTCACTATTTCAAGTTTAGACGGTAGACGTGCCACGACTAAAAAAATGATTTTTGTTTTAGGGGCAACGTCTAGTCAGTTTCCAAAAATATATGATAATAAAACATTGTTATCAGATGAAGAAAGACATCGGTTAACGCAAGTGTTAGCACCGGGTCATTATTTACAATTAGATACGCTTGATCGTACAATGGTAGAACCTTTTGTTGTGTATCAATTATTGGCGAGTGTAACAGAACAATTATATTTATTTTATCCAAAAACACATGAGCCAAAATCGACATATATAGAAATGTTAGAAAAGCGTTTTGATACACGAATGACGCCTCAATTATTAGGAAAAAGCAAACAAGTGATACGTTATTTAATGAAACAAATACGAACACATTATGATACGGATAGTACTTTATCTTTAATAGATAGATACTTAATTGCATTTATGCAACAAACGACGCCTTATCATGAAGTGTTTAAGCCGTTGATGAAGAGTTTTGAGTATCGCAATGTTCCGGTTCATTTAACGAATGCTTTAGAGTTATATCAAGGGCATTTATACTTATCTGTTTCTCAATTAGAAAGTTATTTCAAAGATCCGTACAGTCATTTTTTACAGTATGGCTTAAAGTTAAAAGAAAGACCTGTGTTGTCTTTAACACCGGCAGATGTAGGGAATGTTTTTCATGATACATTGGATATATTTTTTGAACAAGTGGAGCAGTACGAACAAGAGATTGATACATTGATTGAGCGTGCATTGACGACTGTTTTTGATAAACCACAGTACCGATTGTTTCAAATGACGAAAAGTATGGCTTTTTCAAAAGAATTATTAACGGATACGTTGACACACGTGATGCAACAATTATATCAAGCTAAAAAGCAGACCAATACACGTGTTATTGCGACGGAACAAGTTTTTGACACAAAGGGGTCGACAGGACTGATTTTACCAAAAATTGATTTATTATCGGATTATACGCTGTCTTTACGAGGAAAAATAGACCGGATTGATGTTGTCAATGGGGATTATTTAAGTGTTGTTGATTATAAATCAAGTGCAAAACAATTTGATTTAAGCCGTTTTTATGAGGGATTATCGTTACAGTTGATAACCTATTTATATGTGCTCGAACAAAATAAAAAGCAGTTGCATTTAGAAAACACAAAAACGATGGGTGCTTTTTATTATCATGTAGGCTATCCTTATGAAAGAGTGAAAACCAAAACATTCGATATGACGGATTTGGCATATACGCAAGAAAAATTTAATGGTATTTTATCATTATCTGTAGAAGATGTGGAAAAAATCCCAGATGTATCCATGTTTTATAAGGTTGGTTTAACAAAATCAAATACATTTAATAAAACAAAAACTATGCCAACAATAGAATCACTAGATACTTTTTTTGACTTTTTAATATGGAAAATAAAACAAGCTGGACAACGCATTTTATCTGGGGATATTCCTTTATCACCTATTAAAGATGAACCATTTACACCGTCTTTAAATGAGTTTAGAAGTATTTCTTTATTTGATGCTACTTTACCAGAAAATCAATATCGAAAATTATTGTCAGTAGAAGATGTGTTACAAGCAATGAAAGAAAAGGGAGTGAATGCAGATGATACCAGTCAAACCAACTAATGTAACCTTTACAGATTCGCAATGGGAGGCAATTTATGAAACGGGTAGTCATATTTTAGTTTCAGCATCTGCTGGCTCGGGGAAAACAACCGTTTTAACGAAGCGTATTGTTGAAAAATTAAGACGTGGAACGAAAATAGAAGAATTGCTTGTCGTGACCTATACAGAATTAGCCGCTAAGGAAATGCGCGAGCGTATCGAAAAAGAATTAAAAAATGTTATCAATATTGAAACAGATGTCGATACAAAGCGTCATTTACAAATGCAATTAAGATTGTTGCCACAAGCAAATATAAGCACCATTCACGCGTTTTGTTTAAAAGTGATTCGTAAACATTTTGCTAGTGTGGATATGGATCCTGTTTTTAGATTGATGACAGATGAAACAGAAATCCTGCTTTTAAAAGAAAAAGTATGGCATGAGTTAAAAGAAAAGCTCTATGATAGACAGTCATTTAGACAGTTGGCAAAAGCTTACTCAAGTGATAAGTATGATGATAAACTAACAGATCTTATTTTTTCGTTGTATGATTTTTCAAGAGCAAATGCCAATCCAGATGAATGGTTGAAACGGTTAGCGTCTTTATATAATATGGATAATTTAACAGACAGTGTTTTATTTCAATCACTTATTAAGCCCTATGTTATTTCTATGTTAGAAGATGCGGTTTTTCAATTAGAGCAAGGGATACAATGCTTAAATGGGGATGAACGTTTGGATAAAGTCACATGTTTACTCTCTGATGAAAAAGTGTTGATAGAGTATGTTTTAAATAGTTTAGTTGAAAATAAGGATTATGATAGTGTCTATGCAGCAATAAAACAAATTGAATTTTTACGTTTTCCGTCTATCAAAAAAGATAGCGATGTAAAAGAATTTTCGGAACAGGCTAAAGTATATCGTGATAAAGCGAAAAAAACGGTAGAGAATATGATTGAAGCTGTTTTTTATTGTCAAGAGCAGGTTCACCTTGATTTATTGCATAAGATTTTGCCGTATATTGATGAAATGATTGATGTTGTGACCTTATTTTCAAAGGCGTATGCACAAGAAAAGAAAGAGTATAATGTGCTTGAATTTAGTGATTTAGAACATATTACATTGTCTATTTTAGCACCGATGCATAATGGAAACCGACATATTAGTCCGGTAGCTTTAGAATATCAAGAATTATTTGAAGAAATTATGGTAGATGAGTATCAAGACGTCAATCGTTTACAAGAAACTATTTTATCGTATTTAACCAACGGGAAAAATATGTTTATGGTAGGTGATGTCAAGCAGTCTATTTATTCTTTCCGTTTAGCTGATCCGAGTTTATTTTTAGAAAAATATCTTGCTTTTGGAAATGAACAAGGTGGAAAACGTATTATTTTAGCAGAAAATTTCCGTTCAAGAGGGGAAGTTTTACATGCTACGAATTTTATTTTTCAACAAATTATGGATCAACAAGTTGGAGATATGGCGTACGACGATGATGCCATGCTTGTTCAAGGAAGTCAGGCTTATGCAGATGGTAGTGGATATGAACTTTCTGTTTTGTTATATGAAAAAGAAACACATCAAGAACAAGAACTGGATATGGATGTATCAGAAATGTTTAAAATTGATACAAAAACAGAAGGTGAAATCGTGATGGTTGCCAAGGAAATAGAGCGATTGATACAATCAACATTTTTAGTTCAAAGTACAGAAAAAGAAAATGGTAAATTTAAGCAACGTCCGATTACGTATGCTGATATTGTGTTATTAGTGCCGACAAAGAAAAATAATGTTGTCATTCAAGAAATTTTTAATCGGTATCATATTCCGATTCAGATTGATGAAGCAGAAACTTATTTCCAACGAACAGAAATTATGATTATGATGTCATTGTTAAAAATAATTGATAATCCGCATCAAGATATTCCACTTGTTTCTGTTTTACGTTCTCCATTGGTTGCATTAGATGAAAATGACTTAGCAGCTATTCGTATCAATCAACGTACCAGTGGATATTATGAAGCTGTTCAATCTTTTGTTGCTGATTTTGAGCGTGGCTCATTACCTCAAAATGCTTTTCATGAAGCGATTTATAAGAAATTAGTACGGTTTATGGAACGATTAAATACATGGAGATTTATGGCAACAAAAGAGTCTTTAGTGTCGTTAATTTGGCATATTTACCAAGAAACACATTTTTTAGACTATGTATTAGGTTTGCCGTCTGGTCGACAAAGACAAGCGAATTTACATGCTTTATATGAACGGGCAAGGGAATATGAGCAAACGGCATTTAAAGGATTGTTCCAATTTGTTCAGTTTATTGAAAAAATGCAAGAAAAAGATAAAGATTTATCCGAAGCATCTTTGTCTACTGGAAATGAAAATGTTGTTAAGTTGATGACCATTCATGCAAGTAAAGGTTTAGAATTTCCAGTCGTGTTTGTATTAGACTTGAATAAATCGTTTAATAAAAGAGATAGTCAATCCAGCTATGTCTTTACTGAAAAATATGGTATTGGTACAGACTATTTTGATATTGAGAAAAAATTTCAATTTCCGACACTTGCTCGTTTTGGTATGAGCCGATATAAAGAGAAAAAATTATTGGCAGAAGAAATGCGTAAATTATATGTGGCATTAACAAGAGCAAAAGAAAAATTATATTTAGTTGGAAATTGTGTCAATGAAAAAGATTATTGGGAAAAATTATCCGGTATTGCTAGTTATAATGAAGTTGTGTTACCTTCGGGAAGTCGTTTATCTAGTCAGAGTGCATTATCTTGGATAAATATGGCACTAGTGCGTCATCGTATGGCAGAAAATAATTATTTACCAGTCTATACATATCCAACTGTACTGTTACAATCACCGATTCGTTTTACCATTCAATTTTTTAAAGAACAGGATTTAATGATAAACCAATCCGAAGTGTCTGATATAAAAACAGTGACTGAATGGGTGCAGGAGCAGGTAATAGACGTATCTCATTCGGAGGATATGCAAGATATTATTCAAACGATTGAGCATGTGTATCCATATATGGCTCAAGTGCAAACGACAACCTATCAATCAGTATCTGAATTGAAGCGTATGGCAGAAGATCCAGATTTGCTTGAGATGCAACCTTTAGGTCAAGGTAATCGTTATGTTAGTGATGATTTAATGGTACCCATGTTCATGAAGGAAGATATGGTAACAAATACAATGATAGGAACGGCTGTTCATTTAGTTATGCAAACAATATCTTTAGAACAGACTGTTACAATGCAGATGATTGATACACATATTAATCAATTCGTTTCAAAAGGGCTAATGTCACAAGAGGTTGCTGAAAAAATAAATCGTTATAATATTTTGCGTTTCTTCTCAACGGATTTAGGACAGTTAATGCTGAAACAACAGAGATTATTACACCGAGAAGTGCCGTTTTCGTTAGCGGTCAATGCACATCTTCTGTTTCAAAGTATGGAAAAAACAGATGAAAAAGTGCTGATACATGGGGTTGTTGACGGCTATATAGAATATGACGATGAGATTATTTTGTATGATTTTAAAACAGACTATATTGGACAAAATATAACGGTAGAAACCATTATGAATCGTTATCGTCAACAAATGAATGTTTATGCGACAGCCTTAACCTCTATTTTACATAAGCCGGTTACAAAAAAATATTTATGTTTATTAAGTATTGGAGAAAATGTTTTAGTTGATTAATTAGATATAATCCGCCAGCTATGTCGTTAGGCATAGCTGGCGGGGTGTATTATTTATTTCTAAATTTTTGGAAATAACACTATGGAAAACAGGTTATTTACAAAAAAACGGAAATTTATATCTTGAAACACAATTATTTTCAAATTTTTGAAAATAATTGTGTCTTGATGTATAATCATCTTGAGGTGATTATATGGAATTTGTATCAAGACCTATGTATCTTGAATTTTTACAAAGACATAAAGATAAACCAATCATTAAAATTGTGAGTGGCGTTAGACGTGCTGGGAAATCTGTTTTGTTTACACTTTTCAAAAAAAATTTAATGGAAAGTGGTGTTTTTGAAGAACAAATTATTTCTGTGAATTTTGAAGATTTAAGTTTTTATGAATTGCGTGATTTTAAACGATTGTATGCGTATATTCAAGAGCATTTGATAGAGAATAAAAAATGTTATATTTTTTTAGATGAAATTCAACATGTACCTAATTTTGAATTAGTAGTAGATAGTTTGTTTATTAAACCTAATGTGGATATTTATATGACAGGTTCAAATGCCTATTTTATGAGTAGTCAGTTAGCAACTAATTTAACAGGACGTTATGTTGAATTAGAAGTTCTACCACTATCTTTTTCAGAGTACATACAAGGATTGTCAAATAAACAAGACCATATTGTATTATCAGATGCTTTTAATCAATACGCATTTAGTGCTTTTCCATATCTTTTGCAAACAGAAAACTTTTTAGAACGTGTGGAATATTTAAGAGGTATTTATCATTCTGTTTTAGTGAATGATATTGTATCACGTATAGGAAATCCTAATACGTCATTATTAGAAAGAATTATTCGAACATTGTTGAGTAATGTTGGAAGCTTAGTATCAACCAATAAAATAAAAAATACATTGATAAGTCAACATGTGACGATTTCTCATAGTTCTTTAGAAAATTATCTTGAAGCATTAACAGATAGTCTGCTTTTTTATGCTGTTCCACGCTTTGATGTAAAAGGGCGAGAGTTATTGCAACGTCTAGAAAAATATTACACTGTCGATTTAGGATTTCGACATCTATTATTACCAGATCATCAGGAAGATTTTGGACATCTTTTAGAAAATATTGTGTATTTAGAATTGCGTAGAAAATATGCGAAGGTATATGTTGGAAATGTTGGGAAATATGAAGTGGATTTTGTGGTTATCACAGATAAAGGAACGTATGCTTATTATCAAGTCAGTGAAACAACTTTAGCACCCGAAACACTTGAACGGGAGCTACGTCCATTAAGAGAAATCAATGATCAATTTCCAAAATATTTATTAACAATGGATACAATACAACCAAGTGCCAATTATAACGGAATAGAAAAAAAGAATATTATTGATTGGTTGTGTGAATAAGCATGTTTTTATGATAAATAAATATTTTGAATAGAATACATAAATAAGGAAAGACAATCTCATTATCTTTCCTTATTTTTTGTCAAAATAATGATTATAAATGACCGAAAATGATTGATTTTGATTGAAAAATCGTTATAATAGGTGGTGCATAGGAAAGGGAGGGCTGTTTTATGTTGGCAACGGAAAGACATCGTTTGATTTTAGACTTATTAGCACGTCAAAAGAGTGTCACGGTACTTGAATTTGTGGAAACATTAAAAAGTTCACAGGCAACCATTCGACGAGATTTACAGTATCTTGAAGAAAAGAGAAAACTAAAGCGAGTACATGGTGGAGCAGAATGTTTAACGCCGTCTAGTGAAGAAAGTTTACTGACCGATAAATTAGTGTGGTATACAAAGGAAAAACAAGCGATTGGTAAATATGTTGCAACGCACTTTTTATCGCAAGTAAAAAGAATTTATTTAGATGCGGGATCAACAACACACAATATTATTCCTTTTTTAAGTGCAACAAAGCATGAAGTGATTACCAATGGGGTACATCATGTGAGTGCTTTGTTAGAATATGGTATTCCAACGTTATTAGTTGGAGGTCAATTAAAACAAACGACACAAGCTATTATTGGGAGTGTGGCGTTACAGCAATTACAACAATATCAATTCGATATGGCTATTTTAGGAACAAATGGTATTGATTTTTCGTTTGGTTTCTCAACGCCCGATTCAGAAGAGGCAATGATTAAACAGCTCGTGAAAAATCATGCCAATCAAACAATTATTGTATCCGATTCATCAAAATTCGATAAAAAATCATTTCATCAATTTGCGACGTTTGAAGATACTATGTTGGTTGTCGATAGTTGTCCTAAAAAATATCAGCGTTACCACAATATTTATACAGTGAAGGAGGGATAACATGCTTTATACGATTACATTTAATCCAGCCGTTGATTTAGTGATAAATGTACCGAGTGTTACCTTGGGCGATTTAAACCGCTCCGTAGGAGAAAATTACGTTGCCGGTGGCAAAGGTATCAATATGTCTGTTATTTTAAAACGTTTAGGATTTGTGAATACAGCAGTTGCATTTTTAGGTGGCTTTTCAGGAACGTATATTCAGTCAGAATTAGAAAAAGACAATATTATAGTGAAACGTATTGAGATAGACGGTATTACACGTATCAATGTGAAATTAAAAAGTCAAGAAGAAACAGAAATCAATGCGAATGGTGCATACGTTTCAAAAGAGAAATTTGAAGAATTGTACACGTATTTTGAAAATGTCTTGACGAATGAAGACACAGTCTTTTTAGCAGGGAATAAAGCACCTGGCATGACAAGTGAACATTATGTGATGATTGCTAAACTATGTCAAGAAAAAGGTACAAAATTAGTACTAGATACAACAAAAGAATTATTAACACAATGTTTGCCGTATGAACCATTTATTATTAAGCCAAATCATCATGAATTAGGCGAATTGTTTGATGTTGTGATTGATAGTGAAGAACAAATTATCCACTATGCAAAACAATTACAAAAACAAGGTGCAAAAAATGTACTTGTTTCTCGTGGGAAAGAGGGTTCTTTGTTAGTCACAACAGACGGTCAAATTTTCACAGCTAATGTACCTAAAGGTACGGTTGTGAACTCGGTAGGAGCAGGGGATTCTATGTTGGCAGGATTTATGTCCTCTTACTTACAAACAGGAGATTATATGACTGCACTTAAACAAGGTGCAGCTACGGGAAGTGCAACAGCTTTTTCGGTAGGTATTGCTACATTAGAATTGATTGATACATTATTACCACAAATAACAGTGACTAAAATACAATAGTAGAAAGGAATATATATGAGATTATCAGAATTATTTATAAAAGATGCAATGACATTAGACTTGCAATCAACAACAAAAGAAGAAACATTATCCGTTTTAGCAAATCGCTTTGCACAAGTTGGAGGTGTAAGTGATGTTGAGGGGTATGTAGAAAACTTGAAAAAGCGTGAAGCACAATCCACAACAGGTGTGGGAGATGAAATTGCGATTCCTCATGCACAACATGCTTCTATTCAAAAACCAGCGATTGTTTTTGGACGTTCTTCACAAGGGATTAACTGGGAATCATTTGACGGTCAACCTGCTAAATTAGTGTTTATGATTGCTGCTCCAGAAGGTGCAGGTGGCGAACACTTGAAAGCTTTAGCAAGTTTATCAAAAGTATTGATGAATATGGATGCAAAAACAGCTTTATTAAATGCACAATCTCCAGAAGAAGTTATTTCTGTGATTGAGCAGTTTGAAGAAAAACCAGAAGAAACACCTGAAATGGTAGAGGAAGCATCAAAAACAGATGCGTATGTTTTAGCTGTTACAGCTTGTCCAACTGGTATTGCACATACTTTTATGGCAGCAGAAAAATTAGAGCAAGCAGGTAAAAAAGCAGGCATCAAGATTAAAGTTGAAACAAATGGCCAAGGTGGTATTGGTAATCGTTTAACAGCAAAAGATATTGAAGAAGCGACAGCGATTATCGTTGCGGCTGATAAAAATGTAGAAATGGCTCGTTTTAATGGTAAACCTGTCATTGTAACAAAAGTAGCGGACGGTATTCATAAAGCGGATGAATTGGTAGAGCGTGCGATGAAGGCAGATGCACCAATTTATAAAGCAGGAGATATTCGTGAAACAATGGGACAAGATGTTGCCAATGAAAGTTTAGGGCGTAAAGCGTATAAACATTTGATGAATGGTATTTCTCATATGTTACCATTCGTTGTAGCAGGTGGTATTTTTATTGCGATTTCGTTCTTCTGGGGTATCAATGCGTTTGATCCAAAAGATGCGTCTTACAATGCAGCTGCTCAATTTATTTTCACATTAGGTAAATTGTCATTTGCAATGATGTTACCAGTTTTAGCTGGTTTTATTGGTCATTCTATTGCCGACCGTCCAGGTTTAGTTGTTGGTTTTATGGGTGGTATTTTAGCGAATCCGGGTGTGTTATCTGATTCCAATGGATTGGTAGAAGCATCACATATTCAACCGTCTGGTTTTTTAGGTGCATTAGTTGCCGGTTTCTTAGCAGGTGGTATTATTATATTCTTGCGTAAAGCATTTGCATGGTTACCAAAATCATTGGAAGGTTTAAAACCAATTTTCTTATTCCCTATTTTTGGAACACTGATTATGGGACTTTTAATGATTTTAGTATTAAATGCACCAATGGCAGCTATTACAAATGGTTTAACAACATTTATTGATTCTATTCCGACAGAATTAAAAATGGTTGTTGGATTTGTTGTCGGTGGTATGATGGCGATTGATATGGGTGGCCCAATCAATAAAGCAGCATATGCTACTGGAACAGCTTTAGTAACGACAGCAGCGGCTGGTGCTGGTTCAGATGTAATGGCAGCTGTTATGGTTGGTGGTATGGTACCGCCAATGGCAATTTTCTTCTCTGCTTTAATCAAAAAAGATTTATGGGAAGAATCTCAACGTGATAGTGCATTAGTAAACTGTGTCATGGGTATGGCGTTTATTACAGAAGGCGCTATTCCATTTGCGGCATCAAATCCAGCTAAAGTTATACCTGCTCTAGCTCTTTCAAGTGGTGTTGCCGGTGCATTAAGTATGTTATTAGGTGCAAGTAGCCGTGTACCACATGGTGGATTCTTTGCTTTAATGACAAATGGTATTATCAATCCGTTTGGATTTTTTGCAGCATGGATTATTGGTTCACTATTAGGTGCAATTTTATTGATTGTATTTGTAGGTAAAAAGAAAGCATAGTAAAACATAACGCTACCCACGGAAACATTCGTTTCCGTGGGTAGCGTTTATTTATGATTAATGCGTAAAAAATCCTATTTTTTGAGGCCCTAGTTCAAGGTTCATTGTATCGAAAAATAGACGAATAGAACTGTATAGCCCGTAGTGATAAAAAGTACCTTTGTGTAATGGTGTATATAATGTCACACTGTCAACAAGGCTTTTTTCTTTTTCTGTTAAGTGAATGCCACCGTTTATAGCATGATTGTCATAGGAAATTGTTTGTCCTGTTTTTAAGTGTATGGTTTGTCCGGTAGGTTTTGTTGCTGCTTCTATTTTATGTTGAAAAAGAAACGGCAGACAAAGACAGGTAAGTAAAACATATTTTTTTGTTTTCATAGTCATTTCCTCACTTTCTTATATTTATTATACACTTGATATATGAATATATCGAGTGGAAATAGTGAGTTTTTGTTGTTTTTATTTAAATGATAGAAAGCGTATTGCTTTCTATCATAAAGATTTTAGAGCAATACGCTTTTTATGAGATCTAGTTTGATAATATTGGAACATTTGATAAACTCATATTTTTTAAGAGCGTTTTTCATCGTTGTTTTTATTCATAAGGTTCAACGTGAACATCGGTAAAGGTTACACCAAATTGTTCACTTAATTCTTTTTCTATGGTTTCAGTCACATCATGACTTTCTTTTACCGTTAAGTGTGCATTCATTAAAACTGTGACATCAACATAAATATTTGCTCCGTAATGACGTGCTTTTATGGAGCGGACGTCATGTATTTCTGGGTGAGATAAAATGAGTTTTCTAAATGGTTCTAATTGTTCGGTATCAAAGCCATCGGACAGAGCGAAGGCACTTTCTTTAAAGACGGAAAAAGCGGTATTTAAAATAAAGGCAGATACAAAAATCGCCATGATACTATCAATCCAATACCATTTAAACAAAACTGCAAAGAAAATAGAAATAGCGGTTGATAAACTGGTAAATGCATCAGCTAAGTTATTTTGTGCAACGGCTTTTAATCCCATGGATTGAATACGGTTTGCAAGGCGATGATTATAAAAATAAGTTGCAAACATTAAGGCACTGGCGAATATGCCAATGGCTGCTAGGCTTAAATCAAAATTAGGTTCTTCTTGTTGAACTAGTGATGTAAAAGAGGAGAATAATACTTGTAATCCGATAAAACACATAATAAAAGAACTCATTAAACTAGAAATACCTTCTACTTTCCAGTGCCCGTATTGATGTTCTTCATCGGCAGGTTGTTTTGCCAATCGGATACCGAAAAAAACGGCAACGGAGGATAATACGTCGGTAAAGTTATTCCAACCGTCAGCGGAAAGTGCCGATGATTTGAAAAGAGTACCGAGAATAATTTTTAGTGATGCAATAACTGTGTAGATAATGATACTAATAAGTGTCCCTCGTTCAGCGAGGGTTAAATGGTCGTTTTTAAGTTGCATACTTATCCCTTTCTACATGAAAAAACTAGAAACCACGTGATTTCTAGTAGCTTTAAATGATGTCTTTATTATATCAAAATTTCTTGTTTTTGAATAGTTTTAGTATCTGTTTAAAGTATGTTATAATAAAGAATATTCATAACAGTGAGGTGATGATATTGGCATCACGTATGGAAAAAAATCATGGGAAAAAACGAGAGCTAGAAGAAAAAACGCTTTTCAAAGATCCTGAAATATTAACACCAGAAGATAGACAGTTATTAGATGAGATGTACCAAGCACATCTTAAAGAGCAAGAACAAAGAGAAAGAGAACAATATAAAATCAATCGATTAAATGATATGAACCGATTTTTAAATTGGGGCATCGTTATTGTCAGTATTTTATTATGTATTGTTTTATATGTTGCATTTACGAAATAGGAAAGGTAGAGAATAGATGAAAATAGGAATTATTGGTGCTATGGCACAAGAAACAGTTTTGTTAAAAACAAAGATGAGTGATATTGTTGAAAAACAATGTTATCATTTAACATTTATTACGGGGCGATTGTATCAACATGATATTGTGCTAGTACAGTCCGGTATTGGAAAAGTTAATTCAACAATAGCAACGACACTATTGATTAGTCAATTTGACGTTGATTATGTGATTAACACTGGTTCGGCAGGTAGTCTGAAAAAAGGCTTATCCATTGGAGATGTTGTGGTGTCTAATCAAGTAGCCTATCATGATGCAGATGCAACGGTATTTGGGTATAAAGTGGGACAAATCCCTCAAATGCCATTATATTACAAAGCGAATGAACAGTTAATGGCACACGCACAAAAAGCAATCGAAAAAGTATCTTTGCGAGCTAATGTTGGTGAGATTGTATCGGCAGATACATTTGTAGCTGCTCCGGAAAGTATTGCGCGTATTCAAAAATATTTCCCAGATGCTCTTTGTACAGAAATGGAAGGTGCATCTATTGCCCAAACATGTCATGTATTAGGAGTACCATTTGTTGTGGTACGTGCCATTTCAGATAATGCAGACAATGAAGCACCTGTTTCATTTGATGAATTTATTGTTACAGCAGGTGAAAAATCAGCACAAATGGTCTTAGCAATGTTGGAGGATATGTAATGGAATGTTTAATTGTCATTGATTATACGAATGATTTTATTGATGATAATGGGGCGTTAACATGTGGGGAAAATGGGAAAGCGATTGAAGAAAAGATTATGGAACTGGTTAAGACCTTTAATAAACGTCAAGACTATGTTATTTTTGCGATTGATAAACATGAACGTAATGATGTGTATCATCCTGAAACAAAATTATACCCACCACATAATATTGAAGATACACAAGGTAGAGTATTATATGGAAAACTGGAACAATATGCAAAAGCTCATCCGGAATGTTATCAAATGGCCAAACGCCGTTATTCTGCTTTTTCAGGGACAGAGTTAGATCATCGTTTGCGTGAAAGACATATAGAAGTTATCCATTTATGTGGGGTATGCACAGATATTTGTGTTTTACATACAGCAATTGATGCTTATGAATTAGGCTATAAAATTGTTATTCATGAAAAAGCCGTCGCAAGTTTTAATGAAGATGGACATCGGTTTGCATTAGACCATTTTGAAAAAGTACTCGGTGCAACAATAGAAAGAGGATAGCATGAAAATTTTGTTTATAGGTGATATAGTTGGAAATATTGGTCGTGAAATGCTTGAAGAAACATTACCAAAATTAAAACAAAAATATCGTCCTCAAGTAACCATTGCCAATGCAGAAAATGCAGCTCATGGTAAAGGTATTACTGAAAAAATATATAAGCAATTACTTCAAGCAGGTATTGATGTGATTACAATGGGAAATCACACATGGGATAATAAAGATATTTTTGATTTTATTGACCGTGCGCCAAAACTTGTAAGGCCGGCTAATTTTCCTAAAGCTGTCGCAGGTAAAGGCTATACGATTATTAGCGTGAATCAACTTAAATTGGCTATTATCAATCTTCAAGGTAGAGTTTTTATGAACGCTTTAGAAGATCCATTTAAAATTGGTAAAGAAATTGTGGAAGAATGTCGCAAATATACTCCTCATATTTTTATTGATTTTCATGCAGAAGTAACAAGTGAAAAACAAGCATTGGGGTGGTTTATGGACGGTCTTGCCTCTGCTGTTGTTGGGACACATACGCATGTTCAAACGAATGATGCACGTATTTTACCGAATGGAACAGCATATTTAAGTGACGTGGGTATGACTGGAGCGTATGACGGTATTTTAGGATTAAAAAGAGAAAATATTATCGAGCGATTTCAAACACATTTACCAGCTCGTCACGAAGTGATTGATAGTGGTCGAAAAATTTTATCGGCATGTTTTATTGAACTAGACGACGTGAGTGGTAAAGCGAAAAAAATTGAAAATATTATGATTAATCCAGATAGACAATTATAATAGAAACAACACATTTAAAATTTATGGATAAGAGAATAATGTTAAACGAGTGTTTTACTTCTTAATATTACTCTCTTACTCTTTTTTCTTGGGATGATAAGGAGGATTTCATGACAGAAACACCATTTAAGCAAGCGTTTTTTCATAGTTTACCCATTTGCTTAGGGTATTTATGTCTTGGAAGTGCATTTGCTTTGTTGATGTTACAATCGGGATTTCAATGGTATTGGGCAGTTTTGATGAGTATTGTCATTTATGCAGGCTCTATGCAGTTTGCATTAGTATCTTTATTAGCAACACAAACACCATTATGGTTCATTGCGTTGATGACTGTTGTTATCAATGGCAGGCATCTGTTTTACGGTATTCGATTTGTTGAGTTATTCAAAAAAATGGGTTGGAAATATCCATACATGATTTTTTCATTAACGGATGAAACATTTTCTGTCTTACTCGGTGTCAAATTGACAGATGAGCATCAAGATATTGCCTTTTATATTGCGTTATTCAATCATATTTATTGGATTAGTGGGACAATATTAGGATGTATTTTGGGGAATACATTGCCTATTGATATGAAAGGTGTCGAATTTTCTATGACGGCTTTATTCATTGTGATTGTCATTGAGCAGTGGAAGCAATCAATTTCTAAATTGCCTTTTTTAATAGGGGGAGTAACAGGTCTGGCAATGATACATCTATTCGGGACAAAGTATTTTTTGATATATAGTTTATGCTGTATTATTTTTTTACTCGTCCTTTTTTATGATAAAAAACAAGGAGAAAATATGGTATGATATATGTACTACTGGGGATAATGATAGCTAGTTTTGTCACTTTTTTTATTCGTGCAATACCATTTATTGTCTTATCAAAAATGAAAAAAGTACCTAGCTTATTAGAATATTTAAAAGATGTATTGCCACAGGCAATCATGACACTACTTGTGTTGTATTCAGTCAAAGATTATTTATATACAGATACAAAAACAATGTTGACTGTATGTATAATGAGTGGGGTTGTTGTACTTGTACACCTTTGGAAGAGAAACGTACTATTAAGTGTATTAGTGCCAACTATTTTATTTATGATGCTTATTTAAATAAGCGTTCTTTATTATTTTGTGCTTAATTTTAATGACCAACATAGGACGAGATGATGGTAAGTGACTCTTAGCAACACAAGACAACATTTTGTCACATAATGAGTAAAAAATACAAAAAATAAATGGGGGAAAAGGGTAGTATGTAACGAATAATCATAATTTTTGGTATAAAAAACCAATAGATATAAATAGCATAGTCTTATCAATCATTAAAGTTAAGAGTGTAGGATACTTACTGTATCTTACAAAAACAACTATTAAGCTGATTATGTAAAATGTATACTTGATAAAGTATCTACATTTGTTTGGAATGTTATGTGAAGTAAGGAGAAACGAGCCATGACTTATCATTAGGAGGAAGAACAATGAAGTATGGTTATGTACGGGTATCCACAAAAGAACAAAATATAGATAGACAAATGACAGCGATGCTTAAAGAAAAAATAGATAGAAAATATATTTATATTGATAAGCTATCAGGAAAAGATTTTAAACGTCCTATGTATAAAAGAATGGTAAAACGAATGCAAAAGGGGGATGAGTTAGTTATAAAGTCAATAGATAGACTAGGAAGAAATTATGACGAAATCATTGAGCAGTGGCGCTATTTAATTAAGGAAAAAGAAATTGACATTACTGTTTTAGATTTTCCATTATTGAATACTAACTCAGAAATTGACAATATTACAGGTAAATTTATTTCTGGATTGGCACTGCAAATACTGTCTTATGTGGCTCAAGTTGAACGAGAAAACACAAAGCAAAGGCAAATGGAAGGTATCGAAGAAGCAAAGAAAAAAGGAATACAATTTGGTAGACCTAGGAAAAAAAGACCAAGTTATTTCCATGAATTTTATACTTTGTGGAAAAGAAAAGAAATCACAATTCGAGAAGGTGCAAAACAATTAGGGGTATCTAAGACCACATTTCATAATTGGTTGCAAGAGGAATATGAGGAAGCACACGAATTGAATAAATATAGATAGCAAAAGAGGTAAATGGGTACATTAGTATCCACTTACCTCTTTTATTTTAAGCAAAACGTACAAGATATGTGAGATTTGTTTATTTTTCTTTTAAAAGACTGAAATTCGTATGTCTGCTTGCTTCAAAAATCATGGATGTATCTCGTCTTAATTCACTGTTTTTCTCATAATCTAATTGGAAAATACATGAATATAAAACATCGAGTAAATAGGTGATAGAAGCATCATTTGCATATGTGGCAATTTTAGAATACAAACGTTCTCTAGTAGACATTTTTAAGACGCATTGTGCTAGTTTTGAAATACTGCTTTCTCCAATATTGGTGATGACAATCATAGGAACTTGTTTCCGATGTAATAGTTGAGCAATTTTAACAATAGTTTCTGTTTCCCCAGAATAACTAATGATAATTGCACATTCTTCTTTATTGGCAAGAGTAGCTTCAAACATTGCTTCACCTTGAACAGTATGAACATCTACTCTCTTTTTAATACGAGCCATGTTGTATTTAAATTCTTGAGAAATTAATAGATTATTAGAAAGTGCGAATAAATGTGTGTAGGTTGCCTTTTGTATGATAGATACAGCTTGTTTTAAAGTGGCATAATCGAGCAATGAACAAGTGTCTTCAATGGCTGATTGTTCCAATAAAGCAATTTTTTGAGCTACCTTTAAAAGATTATCTTGTTTTGTGAACGGATAGTTCGCATCAATTTCAAAATGATGATTTTCCCAGTATTTTAATTCATTTAAATAAGCTTCTTTAAAATCACTCCACCCATTAAAATGAAGTCTTTGAGCCACTTTCACAATTGTTGATTTTGAGCTATATGTTTCTTTGGCAATTTGGCTAGTTGATTTGTATTGAATATTCAATTGTTCTTTTAATAAATAGTCTACAATAATTTGTTCACTATTTGTGAATTTTAAGTTTTCTAGTTTTTCTTTAATTAACATGATAACTCCTTAATTTGAGAACAGTGTTCGCAATAAAAACACAAAAAACAAGCAGAAAAAAGAACGGTGTTCGTAAGTGCTTTCATTGTGTTTCTTTTTCTTATCTCTGATGTTATCATACTTTCGTAAAGATAGAAAGCAACAACTTTTTATCAAACATATTATTGTCAAAGAGGTGCTTTATGAATTATAAAGATTTAGCGCAAACGATTTTGAGAGAAGTCGGCGGCAAAGAAAATGTGTCAAGTGTTATACATTGTGCAACACGTTTAAGATTTGTTTTAGTAGATGAACAAAAAGCAAATACAAATGCTCTAAAACAGACACCGGGTGTAGTTGGTGTCGTACAAAGTGGTGGACAATATCAAGTTATTATCGGTAGTGATGTTGCGAATGTGTATCGTCCTTTAGTTGAGTTAGGTGGCTTTAAGGAAGAAAAAGAAGTGGATACTACGCAACCACAAACAATCGGTGCTAGATTGATGGCGACGATTTCTGGTATTTTTACACCAGTTTTACCAGTTATTACAGCAGCTGGTATGATTAAAGCAGTTTTATCTTTATTAGTTGTGTTCAAATTAGTGACAACAAAAGATCAAAACTATCAAATTCTTAACTTTATTGGAGATGCAGGATTTTACTTCTTACCAATTTTCTTAGGTGGAACAGCAGCTCGACAATTTAAAACAAACCAATATTTAGGGATGTTAATGGGGGCATTTTTATTACACCCAACATTTGTCGGTTTAGTAGCAGCAACAAAAGAATCAGGTGCGGGTATTCATTTGTTTGGTTTACCAATTACACCAGTAGGTTATTCAGCAACAGTTATTCCAGTGATTTTATCGGTATTATTCATGAGTTATGTGGAACGCTTTGCGGATAAAATTTCACCTAAAGCCATTAAGTTTTTCTCTGTTCCATTGATTACAGCATTAGTAACATCTGTTGTGACATTTACAGTTTTAGGACCAATTGGTGCGATTGTTGGACAATGGTTAGGTTCATTCTTTAAATTCTTAGAAACATTTGGACCATGGGTTGTACCAACAGTTGTAGGTATTTTCTCTCCATTCTTAGTTATGACAGGAACGCACTATGGTTTAGTGTCTATCGGTATCAATAATCGTGCGACGATTGGGTATGATACAGTCGTACAACCAGGAATGCTTGCATCAAATGTTTCACAAGGTGGGGCAGCTTTAGCGATTGCATTTAAAACAAAAGACGTAAACAAAAAAGCATTGGCATCTTCAGCAGGGATTACAGCTATATTCGGTATCACTGAACCTGCTTTATACGGGGTGACATTACAAAACAAAGCAGCTTTAATCGCAACAATGATTTCAGGTGGTATTGGTGGTTTCTTCTTAGGTATTATGAACGCACGTAACTTCTCAGGTGGTTCACCAGGTTTATTAACCATTACAAGTTATATCGGTGAAAATACATTGTATTACTTGTACGTTGCTTTAGCAGGCTTAGTATTATCTGTTGTATTATCTTTTATCATTACGTATGTTTTGTATAAAGAAGAATCAGTTGAAAAAGTAAGCGAAAATTTACAAACAGATCGTATTGTTTCTCCAGTAAAAGGAAAAGTTATACCATTAAGTGACGTGAGTGATGCAACATTTGCTTCTGGTATGTTAGGGCAAGGGGTTGCGATTATTCCAGAAGAATCAACAATTTTATCCCCAGTTAATGGAGAGATTGTTGCAATCTTTGATACAAAACATGCGATTGGATTAAAAACAGTTGATGGTATTGAATTGTTAATTCACATTGGTTTAGATACAGTAAATTTAAAAGGTGAAGGTTTCAAACTATTGGCAAAAGTAGGCCAAACAGTAGCTGTGGGTACACCACTTGTTGAAGTTGATTTTGATAAAGTTGATGCAGCAGGATACGAACGTGTAACACCTATTCTTGTGACAAATCAAGAAGCTGTAACGTCAATTACGCCAACAGAGAACACTTCTGTATTTGCAGGAGAGGAATTATTTAAAATCAATAAATAGGGAATTTCCCTAAATAAGTGTTCCCATTTTTGACTATTTCAAAAATGGGAACCATTTTATAAAGGAGATTATCATGGTAGCGTTAAGAAAAGATTTTTTATGGGGTGGTGCAACGGCAGCCAATCAAGTAGAAGGAGGCTACGATAAAGGTGGCAAAGGATTGGCGAGTGTGGATGTCATTCCACAAGGTGAGTATCGTTTTCCTGTGATGAGAGGAGAGCTATCCTATAAAGATGTACCAGAAGATACCTATTTCCCTGCTAGAGAAGGCATTGATATGTATACACATTACAAAGAAGACATTCAGTTAATGAAAGAAATGGGATTTAAGGCATATCGTTTTTCTGTGTCATGGGCAAGAATTTTTCCAACTGGAGAAGAAGAACAACCAAATGAAGAGGGATTAGCTTTCTATGAGGACATTATTGATACTTTATTGGAAAATGGTATTGAACCGGTTGTAACGATTTGCCATTTTGATGTACCGCTTCATTTAGTAGACACATACGGTTCTTGGAAGAGCAGAAAAATGATTGATTTTTATGTTCGCTATGCAACAGCACTGTTTACTCGTTTTAGCCAAAAAGTAAAATATTGGATGACTTTTAATGAGATTAACATGTTATTGCACTTACCATTCATGGGAGCAGGTATATCTTTTGAATCAGGCGAAAACAAAAATCAGGTCTTGTACCAAGCAGCTCATCATGAATTAGTTGCAAGTGCATTGGTCACAAAAGTTGCAAAAGATATAAATCCAAATATGCAAATTGGTTGCATGATTGCAGCTGGACAATATTATGCACAAACAAGTCATCCAAATGATGTGTTAGATGCGGCAGAAAAAAATAGACATAATTTCTTTTTTGTTGATGTGCAATCAAGAGGGGCTTATCCGAACTATGCATTAAAACAAATGGAACGAGATGGTGTTGTGTTGGAAATGGCATCTGATGATTTAGAGATTTTAAAACAAAACACGGTTGACTATATCGGTTTTAGTTATTATTCGTCACGCTTAACTGGAACATTAGAACAAAATTCAGAAAAAACAAGTGGTAATGTGTTCCCAACACTGATTAATCCATACTTGAAACGAAGCGAATGGGGCTGGCAAATAGACCCAGTAGGTTTGCGTATCACAATGAATGCATTGTATGAGCGTTACAACAAACCACTGTTCATCGTTGAAAATGGGTTAGGTGCCAATGACACAGTTGATGAACATGGACATATTGAAGACGATTATCGCATTGACTATTTACGTGAACATATCAAAGAAATGAAAAAAGCTGTTGAGTTAGACGGTGTTGATTTAATTGGTTATTTGCCATGGGGTTGGATTGATTTAGTATCCGCTTCAACTGGAGAAATGAAAAAACGTTACGGATTTGTTTATGTAGATAAAGACAATACAGGAAACGGAACGCTAAAAAGAACACCGAAAAAATCATTTGATTGGTACAAGCAAGTGATTGCGTCAAACGGAGATGTATTATAAAGCAAATATTTGAACAGTGGATAAACTTAGTTATTCACTGTCTTTTGCTTTTCGTTAAAGAAATTGGACAAAAAGGATATAAATTTTAATAAATAGAAAGATACTGATTTAAATACATTCTTACTATTTGATTTGGAATTTCTTATGTTTTAGCCATAACATTTAATGTGAAGGAGAGGTTTTGTTGGTTTGGCTATTGTATTGAAAACGATAATAGAGTAGAATAGAAAAGCGTACCTACGGGGGTGGGTACACTTATTGAATTAACTAATGAGAGGAACATAATTAAATGAAAAAACAAATCAATTATATCACATTGATGATACTGTTTTTGAGTCTTTTTATGCCGAGTATTTCTGCTTTTGCAACAGGAAGAGATTTAACCAATCAAGTGACATTAAGCGATATAATTATAAAAGACAGCTCTGGTTCAAAACCATTGTCTGGAACAAATAATACACAAACAGGAACTACCAAAACACTAGATGCGAAAGTGTTTTTTACAGGTAAGTATGATTTATCTTCATTAGGTGCTACACTTGCATCTGGCGATTATTTTACAGTAAGTGTACCTGAGTATATTCACTTAGTTTCAGGTTCATATCCACTTATTCATCCAGAAACGAATATTCAGTTAGGGACAATGGTATCTGATTCAGATACAGGAAAAATTACAGTGACCTTTAATGAAAATATTGAACAAGAAGCAAATGTAAAAGGAGCATTTTCTGCAGAATCAACATTGAGTTTACAAGAAGGAAGTAATCAGTTTACATTTCCAGACGGCTCAACGTACGAGGTGGTATATAATTATGTCGAAAATCCTTTAGATGCTTATAAAATAATTGGAGAAAGTATTTTTAAAGTTGGTTATAATAGCAATGAAGAAACACTAGGTTGGCAAGTACGTATCAATCGTCAAAAATATGATTATAGAGATACAAATGTTACGGTAAAAGACAATATCAATATTGAAGATAATACATTAACAACCTATTTAAAAGATTCATTTGTATTAAAAAAAGTAATATTTGATAATCAAGAATCTTTTTTACCAGATGTCACATCTGAAGAAAATATATCAATCACAATGAATAAAGAGGAGTTTGACGCAGCACCTGCGGGAACAATCGCTTTATTAACCATAAAAGACAGTGGAACCGCATTTGAATTAAATTTAGGGAATGCTGTTGGTACAAATAGCTATCTTTTAGAATATCGTACAACAAATCCTGGAGATCAAACAGAAATAAGCAATGCTGTATCGTTATTAGTTGGTGGAGAAGCTCAAAAAACATTTGACTCTTATATAGGAGAAGATAATACAGCTACCCAACATACTCAAAAACAAATTGCTATACAAAAAGCTGGTGCAACCATACAATCTGATTTAACTGGAAAAATTAAAATCACGAAGTATGATGCTGATGATGCAACAATATTATTAGAAGGTGTTGTATTCGTTGTTACAAAAGAAGATGATACTTCTATTTCTTATGAAATCACAACAGATAGTAAAGGTGTTGCGATTACACCAGAATTAGTTCCAGGAACATATACTATCGTTGAGAAAAAATCTAAAGCAGGATATATTTTAGATGTCAATCCAAAGCGTGCGGAAATGAAAATAGATAAAACACCTGTTCGTTTGAATATTTCTAACAAAAAAGATAATGCTGTTAAACCAGTAGATGTAACGCTAAAAGCTAAAAAAGAACTAACAGGAAAAGCATTAACAGACAATCAATTTACCTTTGAATTGAAAAACGGTGATGCAGTCGTTGCCACAGCGACAAACAAAGCAGACGGCACGATTACATTTACTCCACAATATTTTGATGCAGAAGGAACATTTACTTATACAATCGTAGAAAAAGATGATAAACAAGCCAATGTGACGTATGACATCACAGAAAAACAAGTCAAAGTCGTGGTAACAAAAGGTGACAACAATCAACTAGTGGCAACTGTCACATATGATGAAACAGAAACAATACCAGTCTTTACAAACATATATACAGAACCAAAAGCAACACCGGTAGATGTAACATTCCAAGCTAAAAAAGAACTAACAGGAAAAGCATTGGTGGACAATCAATTTACGTTTGAATTGAAAAACGGTGATGAAGTTGTTGCCACAGCGACAAACAAAGCAGACGGCACAATTACATTCGATACACAACATTTTGATGCAGAAGGAACATTTACTTATACAATCGTAGAAAAAGATGATAAACAAGCCAATGTGACGTATGACATCACAGAAAAACAAGTCAAAGTCGTGGTAACAAAAGGTGACAACAATCAACTAGTGGCAACTGTCACATATGATGAAACAGAAACAATACCAGTCTTTACAAACACATATACAGAGCCAAAAGCAACACCGGTAGATGTAATGCTAAAAGCTAAAAAAGAATTAACGGGCAAAGTGTTGGTGGACAATCAATTTACTTTTGAATTGAAACAAGGTGATGAAGTTGTTGCCACAGCAACAAACAAAGCAGACGGCACGATTACATTCACTCCACAACATTTTGATGCAGAAGGAACATTTATTTACACAATTTCAGAGAAAAATGATAAGCAAGCCAATATCACCTATGACGCAACAGAAAAACAAGTCAAAGTCGTGGTGACAAAAGGCGACAACAATCAACTAGTGGCAACTGTCACATATGATGAAACAGAAACAATACCAGTCTTTACAAACACATATACAGAGCCAAAAGCAACACCGGTAGATGTAACGCTAAAAGCTAAAAAAGAATTAACAGGAAAAGCATTAACGGATAATCAATTTACCTTTGAATTGAAAAACGGTGATGCAGTCCTTGCCACAGCGACAAACAAAGCAGATGGCACGATTACATTTACTCCACAACATTTTGATGCCGCGGGCACATTTACTTACACAATTTCAGAGAAAAATGATAAACAAGCCAATATTACCTATGACGTAACAGAAAAACAAGTCAAAGTCGTGGTAACAAAAGGCGACAACAATCAACTAGTGGCAACTGTCACATATGATGAAACAGAAACAATACCAGTCTTTACAAATACATATACAGAACCAAAAGCAACACCGGTAGATGTAACATTCCAAGCTAAAAAAGAATTAACAGGTAAAGTGTTGGTGGACAATCAATTTACCTTTGAGTTGAAAAAAGATAATGCAGTAATCGCCACAGCGACAAACAAAGCAGATGGCACGATTACATTTACTCCACAACATTTTGATGCCGCGGGCACATTTACTTACACAATTTCAGAGAAAAATGATAAACAAGCCAATATTACCTATGACGTAACAGAAAAACAAGTCAAAGTGGTGGTGACAAAAGGTGACAACAATCAACTAGTGGCAACAGTAACCTATGATGAAGCAGAGGCCACACCAGTCTTTACAAACACATATACAGAACCAAAAGCAACACCAGTAGATGTAACGCTAAAAGCTAAAAAAGTTTTAGAAAATAAAATGTTAAATGGGCAAGATTTTATGTTTGTCTTAAAACAAAATGATACAGTTATTGAACAAGTATCGAATAAACAAGATGGTAAGATTTCATTTACACCATTATCATTTGATAAAGTAGGTACATATTATTTTGTAATGAATGAAGTTATTGGAGATAATGCAAATATTACTTATGATATGACACAAATAGCTATTACCATTACAGTGACAGAAGAAGCTGGAAGATTAGTAGCAACTGTTTTATACAATGGAGCACCAGATGAACCAGTATTTGTAAATACATATCATACACCAACAGTACCACCAAAAGAACTACATTCAAGTAAAACAACGACAACAACTACTACACCATCTCGTGAAAACGAGAAACCAGTTTTACCAAAAACAGGAACAAACACAATTTTGTCATCTATATTGATGTTAGTTGGTTTTAGTTTAGTTTTAACATCAGGTATTGTGTATCAGTATCGTCAAAAATCATGATAAATTCATTTAATAAAATAGATTTTTTGTCAAATTGTGGTAGCCAGTTTTACTATTATTAAAACAGAACTAAAAAAGTGTGAAACACCAGATAGGCGTTTCACACTTTTTATTTTAATTATGTTATAACGTTTCGTTAGCAATATCTTCAACAAGTGAATGTTTTGTAACTTGTCTAATGCTGAATATGTTAAATAACATTAAAATTGTTAGTAAAGTGATGCTACTAATGATTGTTGGGGAAAGAGGATAGTGGAAAATGATTCCAGATACTTTCATTGAACCAACAGTAATTGAATTTAAAAATAGATATTGTAGCCCTATGCTACATAAAATCGCAACAATAATAGATGTAATACCTGCTTGTAAGTTTTCGATAGATAGCATTGTTCTAATTTGGCTTGTTGTCATACCGATAGAACGTAGCATCGCAAACTCTCGACGACGTAGTTGAATATTAGAGGACACATTATTAAAAGTTGCTGTTAAGCACAAGATAGAAACGAGTGATAGGAACCCGTAGACGATGATTTGAATAATATTTAAAAATCCATTGATTGAACGTACTTGTTGTGATGTATTTGTAATGAATTCAATATCAAATGTATCTTTGATTAAATTTGTCACTTTTTCATCGGCATCTTTTGTTGTGGTAATACCCGTATAAACGTTAACATGATTTTCTTTGTATAAAATATTTGCCATACGTGCATAGTTTTTGTTAGATACAAGGAATGTTTCAGTAGGATATAAACCGACAGTTAATGTTGTAAAGTCGATCGCTTTTAAAATTGTTATATTAATTTTACTCGTGTCGATTGCTGTAGGACCAAATGTTACTAACTCTGTTTCTTTATTTACTAATGATGTATTTTCTGTTAGAGATTCTTTAGTGACTAAAATACCGACGTTTTCTTTTTCAAATTCTTCTTTAGAAATATTCGCTAATTTTAAAATAGCGGCTTCTTCTTTTTCGGATACTGTGGCAAGAGCAGGACTAAGTATCGTTTGGTTAGATTGTTTTAAAATATCAAGATTCGTTTCGACGGGTATGTATTTTTCATACATAACTTCTTTAACGTCAGTCCAGTTTTTTGCTGTTTCGTACAATTTTGTATCCGCCGTATTCTGTACATCCATAACAACTAAATCATAAGACATAAACAGTGTTTTAGGCTGACCTTTTTGAATAGCTCCCGTCGCCACCTGTTGCATTTCAATCATTAAGTTTGTAATACTATTAAATGAAATTAAACTCAATGTTAAAATGATAAATATCATACGAGTTCGAGAACTATTAAATTTTTTATAATTGTGAGCCAAATGTCCCGATGTTTTGAATACACGTGCAGCTAAGCTGCGTTTGCCAGTTTTCGTTTTTTGCTTCATTTTAATATAGCGAACAAAGGGAACTTGCTTAATATTTTCAATAGCGGTACGTTTTGTTGCACGTATGCTAGGAATAAGTGTTGACAAAACAATAATAAAAGCAACCAATAATGCAATCCCTGCCAGAAGAGGAGCATCAATTATCATTGGAATTTGAATAACATCTTCTTGAATGCGCATTAAAATATTGTTAATCACATTGATTGAAATACCAATACCGACAATACCAATAATAATACCACAAATAATAGAGATACTACCTATCCAAAATCCCTCCATTAACAACATATAACGGATTTGTCGTCTAGTCGTTCCAACACTTGCCAATGCACCTAATTGTTTTAAACGTTCATTTAACGATAACATAAACGATGAAGTAATAATCATAATAGAAATGATACTCAATATACCAATAACAAAATAGGCCATAGTTTTTAGGCTGTCAAAGCTATCCGTGTAGAAACTATTCTCTTTATCAAAGATGCCATAAGTTGCTAATACAGACTGATTGTATTCGAATGTTTGATGATTGTATGCTTTCAATGTTGGAAAAAACGATGCATCTAAATGATTTGCATGCCCCAACACAATCGTTTTTGAGGGAAGTGGATTGTTCTCACTGAAAAACCATTTATTTGCAGTATAGTCACTAATAATTCCTGTTATTTTATAATATTGTAATGCACCCCCAATATACAATGGATAGTTATCGCCAATTTTATAGACAATAGTACCTTTCCCTGTTTGGTTATCTGATGTAAAGTTTGAATCCTCTATACGTTGAGAAGTTTTGGTAATGGCTATTTCGTTAGGTTTAGTTGGTAGTGTTCCAGAAGAAAGTTTTCCAAAGAAACCAATTTGTTTATTGTATGTTTCTTCATTTAATTTATAAGCATAGCCATAAAATTCTTTGTTAGGAGAATCTTCATCAAGAATGGGTACACCTTGAAATTCAAGTAAATCTTTTACAAAGCTAGCCGATTGTAATTGTTCTAAATCTTGTTTCGTATCAACGACTGTTCGGAAATGCCAATCGCCATTATTTTGTACGGTTTGATTGTAGAACATGGCACGCATCCCCGTTAGAAATACGACAATAGCGGTAAGCAAAGACATAATAATGGTTATGGACAAACCTGTTAAAAACGTTCTTTTTTTATTTTCTTTTAATTGTGCTAATGTTAATTTGTTTAAAATATTCATACACGAATCACCTCATCTTTGATAATTTTTCCGTCAGATAGTGTAATCACACGGTCAGCCTGCAGCGCAATGTCTAAATCATGTGTAATGACAATCAATGTTTGATTATATTTTTGATGAGATAAACGTAGTAATGACAAAATTTCTTTGGTGTTATCACTGTCTAAATTCCCTGTTGGTTCATCTGCTAAAAAAATAGCAGGTTTTGCGATAAGAGAACGTCCAATAGAAACACGCTGTTGTTGCCCACCAGATAATTGGTGCGGTAAATGTTTACGTCTATTAGAAAGTCCTAGTGTTTTCAAAATTTCTTCTAAATAATCTTGAGGAATTTTTTGTGAATCTAATTCAATGGGTAAAGTAATATTATCCACAACGTTTAAAACTGGAATTAAATTATAAAACTGATACACAAGCCCAATTTGGCGGCGTCTAAAAATAGCTAAATTATCAGGAGATAATTTATAAATATCCGTATTATTGATAATCACGCTACCACTTGTTGGTTTATCTACCCCACCTAATAAATGTAAAAGCGTTGATTTACCAGATCCACTTGACCCAACAATCGCAACAAATTCTCCTTTCTCAATACTCAAGTTGATGTTATCTAATGCCACCACTTGATTTTCTCCTTTTCCATAAATTTTTGATAAGTTTTTTACTTCTAAAATTGGCATAGTTATTCCTCCTAATAATTTTTTATTGTATAAATGTATGATGATAAAAAGAAATATCTCCTCCTAATCGTATTCCTTTTCTCTGTCTTTAGTATAAAAAATGAAAGTGACAAAAAAGTGACAAAATGTCATTTTCTAAAAAAGAATTTCTACGTTTTATATTGACGAAACACGGAAAAAGTGGTAACGTTTTCTTGTTTTATAAAGTATGGAGTAATAGGAAGAATGAAAAACAAAATTTATTATGTTACCTCAAAGCAATGGGAATTTGTTTATAATAATATGAACAAAGAAAATGTAATGTATTTTGAAATAGACGGGAAAGAGATACAAACGGTGCATGCATTTATTGATGCTATGATAGAGACGTTTCAATTACCAGATGAACATCGCTATCGTTTTACAGAACCCGAACGTATCAATGGCACGAATTGGCCTGCGTTTCGTGATAGAATGACAGATTTACTATGGTTTGATGACTGGACAGCACCTATTTGTTTTGTAATAAAGAATTTCAGAAAGTTTATGGTTGAAACGAAAAGTGATAGAGAACATGCAAATGACTCTGAGTATATAAGAGATAAGGAATATATTATGTGGAATTTTGAAGAAGTTATCTTACCGTTCTGGGAAGAAGAAATTGAGCAGATTGTTGTTGGGGGAGAAAAAAGAGTGTTCAATGTGTATTGTGTAGACTAAACTTGAATAATAACCCATTAAATAACCTTTTAAGAGAAGAAAAGAGATTAGATGATGCTCCTTTTGGTATTGAAATATTTCTCCCAGATATCATTTAAAATACTGTGACGAAGTCAGAAATGCAACAAAAATAGAAGAGAATAAGTGCTTCTATTATAAGTCTAGTTCAGTATAGAAAATGACAAGAATTTTGTAAGAAAAAGAACATAGGATAGAAAAACCAGAGACAATGAAATTGATTTGTCTCTGGTTTAAAGTCCAATTTTACTATGAAATGGTTCTAAGAGAACACTAATAAGGAGAATTTAGAAGTGAAAAACAAAATTTATTATGTCACATCAAAACAATGGGGATTTGTTTATAATAATATGAACAAAGAAAATGTAATGTATTTTGAAATAGACGGCAAAGACATCCAAACGTTGCATGCATTTATTGATGCCATGATAGAAACATTCCGATTACCCGATGAACACCGCTATCGTTTTCCAGAACCCGAACGTATCAATGGTACGAATTGGCCTGCGTTTCTTGATAGAATGCGAGAGTTATCATGGTTTCATTGGACAGCACCTATTTGTTTTGTGATAAAGAATTTTAGTCAATTTATGCTAAAAGATGAAGGAAAAAAAGGGCAAACAACGGATCCTGAGCATATGACAGAGAAGGAATATATTATATTTGTTTTTGAAGAATATATTTTACCATTTTGGGAGGAAGAGGTAGAGCAGGTTGTAGTAGAAGGAAAAAAACGATCGTTCAATGTGTATTGTGTAGACTAAAAATAAATGAGAAAACATGGCAGTTTACTATTTATCTGAAAGAGAATGGGAAAATATATTCAAAAAACGTGATATTCATTTGGATAATTGTACGGTTCTTTATGGAAAAACAATCCAAACAAAACAAGCCTTTTTTGATATTATACAAAAAAGTTATCTTTTGAAAGATGCGTGTTTAAAAGATTGGCATACATTATCCTTTGGTTTGAAGGATATGATAAAAGATAGTTCCGATAGAGTTTCTTTGGTTATATTCGACTCTCAAGCCTGTTTTTCGTTAGAGTCTTTAGAGGAAAAAGAAGAATTATTACATTGGTATAAGTGGGACACACAATCGAATGTCGATGAACAAGAAATACTAGATGTTTATGTTGTGGATAAGGCATTAACCAATGAAATGTTGTTTTTAAATGAACATGAATGGCAAAAACTATCAGAAACACTGAATAAAGAAGATTGTCTATATGTCGAAATGGACGGGGGACACTTACCCACTTATGAACAATTTTGTGATGAGATGATAAAATCATTCTATACACAAGAGAGCATAAAATGGAGTTTAGATACTTTTGAAAATGAGTTTAGAGGTAACTTTGATTTTTATGTACAGGCTATTTATCTTGTCATTAAAGGTTATGCAAAGTGTTTAGTGGATAGTCCAAGGCATAAAGAAATTTTAGAAGTAATTTTTAGAGATACTATTCATCAAAAATTTTTATGTTATGGTTGTACGAGGTATGAAAAAGTCTTTAACATTTATTAGTAGACTAGTTTTTTAATAGGCTCTATGTCAAATAGGGTTGATGACTCATAAAAGGTAGTGATGTCACAAATGTTACGTCACTATCTTTTTATTTTAAGTCACAAAGTGATGTACGGCTCACCAAAATGTACACGATACATGTCTCTTCCCCTACGTTGTGCGGGGAAGGAGCTATTCGTACATCACTTTTGACTTAAACTATTAAGCAACTAGTGAAGTAGATGGTACGGTATATGGTACATATAACTTACACATTAATAAAATACGATTTCTAAAATGTGAAAAGTTACGATAACCATAGGCATTTCTCTTAAGTACTTTAATTTTATGATTGATACCTTCAAGTGCACCGTTAGTCAAATGATGGTAGATAAAGGTGTTTTTAATATAGGGTAAATACCCTTTGAAAGTTCTTAATACTCTACGTAAACCAGGAGAAATAGCTTCCTGTTTAGCCCATATGAGTATTTCTTCAAATCGGTCAAAATCTCTATTATGTAAAGCATCTCTTAATTGATGAACGACATCGTATGTGGCTCTTAGTTCGGGGACTTGTTCCAATAAATAATCGACTATCCCTTGTGTATGCGTCATCCAATCAAACAGTGGAAAACGGTGATAAGGATAACTACTTAGTGTATCTGTGTTACTTAAAAACAACTTCCAATAACGTTTCATTTTGTTGTATAAACGGCGATTATTCTGATGTAAAGCTTTCATTACATGCACTCTGTGTTTTGTTAACTCACGATTTAATGCTTGTACAATATGAAAAGGGTCGATAATGATATGTGCGTTAGGAAATACTTGCTTGGATATCTGAATATAGGGGCGAAACATATCAATCGTAATTGTTTTAACAGCTTTTCTTGTCTGGGTATCGTATCTAGCAAAGTAGTCTAATAGCGTGCTGGATTTACGGTCGTGTACAACGTCAATCAGTTGATGAGTCAGTGCATCACAATAGATAAAACTCATGGCACTATCAGAAGATTTTACTGACTTGAATTCATCAAAACATAGATGATGAGGTAATTGCGTGTTGTGATTTACTTTTAAAGTAGAGGCGACCTTATCCACAATACGTCTGACCGTATGTACAGATACATTGTGTTGTTTAGCGATGTAGGTTTCTGAAATGGTTTCTGTTAAAGTGTCCATTATCTTTTGTTTTAAACGGTTCGTGATAAAACAATGCTTATCCACAATAGGTGTTTCAGCTGTAAATGATGATTGACAGGATTTACAATAAAAACGTTGTTTAGTGAGTGATAAATAGGCGTTTAGTCCTGAAATTTGGCA